>JAEWHQ010000108.1 GCA_023387715.1 Pseudomonadota bacterium
ATCCAGACATTGCCGTATTTGTCGGCCAGCGGCGCATGAAACAACGCATAATCCGGCTGAATGGCAGGGATCAGCACAAGCGGATCATTTTCCCCGAACGGATTGTCGATCAGTTTCCAATCCGTGCGGTTCTCAAAAACATCAGAGCCAATAAGCCCACGGATCGGCAAAAACGGCACGCCTTTTTGCGCAGCGATCAATCCGGCATGAATGGCCGGACATGTGGCATCCATCAGTTTGATCGAGCCTTGTTTAACCGCACGGTTGAAACATGGTGCACCACCTGCCTCACCAAGGCTGACAGCACTGGTTTCAACGCAAGCAACAAGACCTGCCCCCACCAGCATATCCACCTGCATCCCGCCGGTCGGCACACAGACCAAATGCAAATCACCAATATTTTGACGGATGATTTCCGCAGTGCCCGCCATCGAAACACCGGCATAATCCACCGGCACTGCCAGTTTCGCTCCGCTCGGGATCCGCGCAATCAGTTCTGACAGATAAGCCCGCTCTGTCATGGCCTTATGCCTTATCCGTATTGAAATAATTGCCTAAATCAAACGCTGAGAAAATACCGCGACTGGTGACAACGCCCGACACCAAATGCGGCGGCGTCACATCAAAAGCCGGATACCAGCCTTTGGCCAACGGCGAAGCAGTGCGCAGGCCTAAGCAATGCAAGCTTTCCTGCGGGTCGCGATCTTCCATCGGCACATCAGCAGCCGTTTTTGCTGATTTATCCGGTGTCTGCACCATGGCAAAATAAGGCAGGCCAAAATGATTAGCCGAAAGCGCATGTTGCAAAGTACCAACCTTGTTGATGACATGACCGGACATCGAAACACGGTCGGCAGCAGTCATCAAACGGCTGATTTTACCAAGGCTCATTGCATGGGCGCCCATATTGTCGGTGATAACCGTCACCTCAATGCCCATTTCGGCCAGACTATGGGCGGTCAAACGAGCACCCTGTAAATAGGGACGCGTTTCCGAGCAATAGAACTGGAATTTCTTGCCCATCCGCAGTGCAGCGGCGGCTGTTTCAACAATGGTGGATTCTGCCCAGCAATGGGTCAAAACCGTATCACCATCCTCAATCACACGGCCACCATATTCGCCCAAATTACGTGCGGTCTGGCGCTTGGCTGCCCAGATTTCCTGCACACGCGCTTCAAAGGCGCTCAAGAACCGATCACCATCCAGCACAAGGCTTTCCGCGTCTTTCAAAAGCTGCGCAATGACATGGGCGATGTGATTATTGGTGGCGCGGGTCGCAACCAAACGCGCTCCGTCTTTTTGCAATGAGCCCAAACGCTCATCTGCGGACTTCAATTTCGCAGCTTCACGCGCTGCCAATACCATACCCGCACTGGCCGCATAAAAAGGGCCGCCGCTTTGTGTCACCATCTCCTCAATGGCAACCGCAACATCTTCAACCGTTTTGCAGGTGACAAATGTTGTTTCAAAAGGAAAAACGCGTCGGTCGAGAATACGGACGCAATCCGGCTCAAGCAAAACGCTTTCGCGCATAATGGTAGGCATAGTGATCGTTTGCATAATTTCCTCCAAGCAGGCTCATATCGCTCCCAATATGTTATTTGCCCGCTTGAAAGATATTATCATATCAAAATTTAATAATTGCAATATTTAAATTTTTTATATCAAAAAATGCTATTTTACAGCCTCATGACTGGAGCGCCAGTCCTGTGCTTCCGCATATTTGACCCGCAAATAGTCCATTAATTCAATAAAGGCCTCTTCGGCAGCACGAATATTGCGGCTATAGATCGCCATCAAAATACGACGATGCAACCCGCAAATAATCATCCGGTCGCGGAATTTAAACATCACCATATTGGCAGGTGGAATCAGTACTTCCAGCAATCCTTGCAGGAAGAAGCTATAAACACCATTGCCGGTGGCAGCCGCAATTGCCTGATGAAAACCGACATCCGCCGCACAGAAATCTACATCGCTGATGGAGGCATCTTCTTGCTGAATCAGCAGTTTTTCCAGGTTGATCAGGTCTTCGTCGGTGCGCCTTTGCACCGCATAAGACAAGCAAATAAGCCCGGTATCGTGGCGAAATTCGGCAATATCGACCAATGAAAACGAGCCAAGACTACTGAGCAGCATCATGATGCCGACCATGTTTTCGCGCGCTTGTTCAAAGCTTGGGCGATTGACGAAAGTGCCGCCCCCCGGCCCGCGCTTGGAGCGCACCAAATGCTGGGCAGCCAAACGCTTCAGCACTTCACGGATGGTTGGCCCAGAAACACCATAATGCTCCGCCAGCTCCTCTTCCGTCAGCAAGCGTTCACCGATTTTCAGATCACCGTTCAAGATACTATCACGGATGTCATCAGCGATCTGGCGCGTGATATTGCGCGGTGTTGTCGTATCCGCAGAATTTTCAACCGTCAGGTCGTTTTTCAAATCACTCATAGCTACCTTCTTCACTCCCACCCGTGCAGCATGCCGTAATCCGCGCCCTATAACAATAGATATTGACAGCGAAATTCTAAATTGT
Organism: Pseudomonadota bacterium; assembly: GCA_023387715.1. GTDB lineage: Bacteria > Pseudomonadota > Alphaproteobacteria > Rhizobiales > Rhizobiaceae > Paenochrobactrum > Paenochrobactrum glaciei. The sequence continues at coordinate 2,534 of JAEWHQ010000108.1, forward strand.
GATATGATAATTAGACGAATGCGTAGAATAATATGATCTGATTAATGGGAGAAGAGTCAGATCATGCTCATTTTGCCCCTGTTTTGAGAAAACCATTTGGAGGAAACTCAAACACATCTGCAAAATGTCTGACAGAATCTCTTCCGGAAACTGAGGCATTATGACGGACGCAGCCAACCAGCCATTGGCGAAAGCTTTTAATGAAGAGACGCTAAAGCGTTACATCGCATCGCAGCCCCATCTTCATCAAATATTCGGCAATGATTTAAGCGATGTGCGCGTTGATGAAATCGGCGACGGCAATTTAAACTTTGTTTTCTTCGTCACTAATAAACAAGCGGCACTCGCTTTCAAACAAGCGCTGCCATATTCACGCATGTCAGGCGGTGCGCGCGCCTTAACCTGCGAGCGGCTGGCATTTGAAACCGCAGCTTTGCGCGAATTTGCACGCCTTGCACCGGATTACATTCCGCATATCCATCATTTTGACACCGAGCAATCTTTGATGGTGATGGAATTTTTGTCCCCCCATATCATCATGCGCAAAGGCATGATTGATGGCGTTGAATATCCAAAATTTGCTGATCATATTTCAACATATCTGGCCAAATGTCTTTATGGCACCTCGGATTTTGCACTCAATCCGTCAAAAAAGCGCGAAATGGTGGCCTATTTCGCCCGTAATGTTGAATTATGCGAAATTACCGAACGCTTGATTTTCAACGAGCCATTTGTGGCTTCCGACAGCAATCGCTGGACAAGCCCGGCTTTGGACGAAACAGTCCATGCCATCCAAAACAATCTGGCGCTGAAATTGCGCGTGGCAGATCTCAAATATAAATTTCTCACCCGCTCTGAAGCTCTGCTGCATGCTGATCTTCATTCCGGCTCAATCATGCTGACTGAGGATGAAACCAAGGTTATTGATC
>JAEWHQ010000115.1 GCA_023387715.1 Pseudomonadota bacterium
GATTCCGTTCACGCATGGCCACCACTGGCGGTCGTAAAGTTATTGCCGCTCGCCGCGCTCGCGGTCGTAAGCGGTTGTCCGCATAATTCGCAACCGCGCTTTATAGCGCGGCCATGAGCGAAATGGACAAAATAACGAACAAACAAACACTCCGCCTTCGCAAGAGAGCGGAGTTTTTGACTGTAAGGAATGGCGAAAAACGCCGTGGCCCCTTGTTTCTGATGGAGGTGCGGGGCCGCACGCCAGAAGAATCGGCTACTGCTAAAATTGGCAACGCAACGCGGGTTGGCTTTACGGTTACCAAGAAAAACGGCAATGCTGTTATTCGTAATCGTATCCGCCGCAGGCTTCGAGAAGCCGTGCGCTGTCATGCAGCAGATGACATGCAGCCTTCAACCGACTATGTGATTGTTGCACGAAGAGAGGCACTCACTGCGCCCTTTCTGACCCTTGCTCAGGAAATTGCCAAGCGCGCCAAGCGCAGCAATGAAAATGGCAGGTCGGATAAGAAGCGCCGAAGCGAACGACCGGAATCAGGACCCGTCAATGGAAAATAATCGAAATTTCTTCATCACCATTGCCCTGTCCATCCTCATACTGACACTCTGGCAGGTCTTTTACATGGGCCCCAAGTCGGAAGCCCAGCGTGAACAGACACGCATTGAGGAGCAGCAGCGTCAGGCACAAACCGCCACGCAGCAGGGCAATACAGCCAATACTGGCTCTGGTGATACACCCCAATTGCAGCAATCCGCTGATACTATTCCGGGTCAGGTTCCGGGATCTGACAATGTTGCCGCAGGCTCATTGAGCCGTGATGCAGCTCTTGGTCAGTCCAAGCGTATTGCCATTGAAACACCGGCACTTCGTGGTTCGATCAATCTCACCGGTGCCCGTCTTGATGATCTGTTCCTGAACAAGTATCACGAAACTGTTGATGACAAATCGCCGAATATTGAACTTTTGGCACCTTCTGCCTTGCGTCAGGGCTATTTTGTTGAACTGGGCTTTGCCGGTAATGATACAACCGGTGCAGTTCCGGGTCCAAGCACTGTCTGGGCAGTTGAAGGCAATGACAAGCTTACCCCTTCAACACCGGTAACTTTGTCCTTCACCAACGAAAAAAATATCACTTTCAAACGCACCATCTCGGTGGATGACGCTTATCTCTTCACATTTGAAGACAGCATCATCAATGAAGCAGGCGTGCCTGTATCGCTGGCCTCTTACGGCCGCGTCACCCGCTTCAACCAGCCTGAACATGCAAGCGCTACCTACGTGCTGCACGAAGGTCTGATTGGTGTGATGGGTGAAAGCGGTCTTCAGGAAATTAAATATTCCAAGATCGAAGACAACAAAGACATGCCGTTTAAGGATGTTGCCGGCGGCTGGCTTGGCATCACCGATAAATACTGGGCGGCAACTCTTATTCCGCCACAGGCCGAAAAATACACTGCCCGTTTCTCCCACTTCACCAATGACCGTCCGCGCTATCAGGCTGATTTCCTGAGCGAGCCGATCACTGTTGCTGCCGGTGAAACACAGAAGTTGACCAATCATGTTTTTGCCGGTGCAAAAGTTGTTTCCGACATCAAAAAATATGAAGAAAAGCTCAACATCAAAAACTTCGAACTGCTGATCGACTGGGGCTGGTTCTACTTCATCACCAAGCCGATGTTCTACCTGATTGACTGGATTTATAAGTTCTCAGGCAATTTCGGTGTCGCTATTCTGGTGGTAACCGTTATCCTCAAAGGTCTGTTCTTCCCGCTTGCCAACAAGTCCTATGCTTCGATGGCACGTATGAAGATGATGCAGCCAGCCATGCTTGAAATCCGTGAAAAATATGCGGAGGACAAGGTCAAGCAGCAGCAGGAAATGATGCAGCTCTACAAGCGCGAAAAGATCAACCCGCTGGCCGGTTGCTGGCCGGTGCTGGTACAGATCCCTGTCTTCTTCGCGCTCTATAAGGTTCTTTATGTCACCATCGAAATGCGTCATGCGCCTTTCTTTGGCTGGATTCATGACCTTGCTGCGCCGGATCCAACTTCGCTGTTTAACCTCTTCGGTTTGTTGCCATATGATGTACCGCAGTTCTTGATGGTTGGTGTCTGGCCTCTGATCATGGGTATCACCATGTTCTTGCAGATGCGTATGAACCCGACGCCTCCGGATCCGACACAGGCGATGATCTTCACATGGATGCCGATCATCTTCACCTTCATGCTTGCAGCTTTCCCTGCTGGTCTCGTCATTTACTGGGCATGGAACAATACGCTCTCCATCACCCAGCAGGCGATCATCATGAAGCGTCAGGGTGCTAAGATCGAATTGTTCGATAATCTAAAGGCGATCTTTAAGAAAAAGCCCAAACCGGCTAAATAATCCGGTATAAGAATAAAAGCCCCTGTCTTCACAGGGGCTTTTTTTACATCATTTTTAATTGCATAGTTGACAAGCGAGCTATTAAGTTTGATGCCAACATGTAAGATAAAACCCCTTCTGAACTGGACATCTAAGTTGAGCAAACAAGATAAACCTACATCCAAAAACTTGAGCTCTGCTTCTCCGGCTTCAGCTAAAGCATCCACTGCTGCAAAAGCACCGGTGGTCAATATTACATCTTCCAATGTCGGCGAACTGCTTGCCCGCGAAGAAGCTGCGCGTCAGGCTTTGATCAATGAAGGCCGCCTGCTTTTTGCCAAAAGCTGGATTTTCATTCGCGGCGTTCCTTCGATGAAGTTTCTGCCTGCTGAAGGCCCTGTTGAGATTGCATTTGCCGGACGCTCCA
>JAEWHQ010000121.1 GCA_023387715.1 Pseudomonadota bacterium
TTTGGTGACGCGCTGTAACTGGCGGTGTTCCAGCGGAATGTCGGTGGCAAGAATGAGAATGACCGAGCCTTTTTCAGCCTCAGCTTTAACGCGCGGATCAGGGCGGCGTCCATCCGGCAAGGTCAGATCACCTGCACGGCCAAAATTGGTCAGTGCCAGCACACCGACATGATACTCATTGCCGTCCAGTTTAATGACGCGGGACGCAGTACCGATGCCGCCTTTAAAGCCAAAGCATGTCATGCCTGTGCCTGCACCGACATTGCCTTCGGCAACATGCGTGCCAGCATTTTTCAGTGCCAGACGTGCATGGTCTTCGGTGACGGCGAGCGCCTGAATATCATTGAGCGGGCCGTCATTGCACTCGCAAACAACCGGATTAACGGTTGCGGTCGTGCGGCCTATATCAGGGTTTTTGGCAATCGCATCACGGATCAGCGCATTTGCGCAAGTGCCAACACCGAATGTATTGGTGAGCAGGATGGGTGTTTCCAGTGAGCCCAATTCATTGATCTGGACAAGGCCGGTGCTCTTGCCAAAGCCATTGATGACTTCGCTGGCAGCCAGCACTTTGCGGCGATAAAGATTGTCGCTATGGGGCAAAATGGCGGTGACACCGGTGTTGATGTCACCGTCCTGGATGGTGTGATGTCCAACGAGAACGCCCGGCACATCGGTGATTGCATTCATTGCCCCTGTTGGCATGGTGCCACAGAGAATATTAAAATCACGGATACGTGCATTCATCGTTTTCGATCCTTTTATCAGATAATTGGTTCTGAGCCGGTGCGGGCCAGTTCCATGTAGATTTCCTGTAAGCGAAGGGTCAACGGGCCCGGCTTGCCATCAGCAATTACATGTTCCTGAATACGGATAACCGGTGTGACAAAGCTTGAGGCGCTGGTGAGAAAAGCTTCTTTCGCATTGAAGGCTTCTTCAGGTGTGAAAAGGCGTTCTTCAACAGTCAGGTTCTGTTCTTCGGCAATCTTTAATACAGCTTTACGGGTGCAGCCCGGCAGAATTTTGTTGGAGTTTGGACGGGTGATCAGCACATTGTCCTTGGTGATGATGAACGCGCTGGAAGAGCCGCCTTCGGTGATGTGGTTGTCTTCAACCAGCCACACATCCTGATAACCGGCATCATGTGCGGTTTTCTTGGCCAGAACCTGTGCCAGCAGCATGGTGGTTTTAATGTCGCGGCGTGTCCAGCGGTTGTCCGGTGCTAAATCAATGGCGATACCGTTTTTTGCACCAGCGCTGTTGGTGATGTTTTTCACCTGAGTCAGCATAACAAAGTTAGGCTTCATGTCTGCTGCATAGCCGAAATCACGCTCGGCGGTGCCGCGGGTGATCTGCATATAAACAACGCCTTCGCGCAGATTATTGCGGCGGATCAATTCAGCTTGCAGCTTGATGATGTCTTCTTTTGGCATCGGCATCGGAATACCGATTTCGCCCAGAGAGCGTTCCAGACGGGTTAAATGCAGATCATTATCAACCAAGCGGCCTTCAACAACGGCGCTGACTTCATAAATAGCGTCGGCAAAAAGAAAGCCGCGGTCAAAGATAGAAATTTTCGCGTCCTGTTCGCTCACGAACTGGTCGTTGATATAAATTGTTCTGGTCACAAGGAACACTCCGGTGGGGGGCATGAAAAAAAGCAATAAGGTAATTTAAGCAATTAATACTGTGGCGGCTATTGCTTTGTTTTGCAATTCTTATGCAAGAAATGCATAAGGATGATGGTGTTCAAATTCTCTTCGATGAAGGGCAGGTTGTTAAATGGAACTGAAATGGCTGGAGGACTTTACTGTCCTCGCTTCGACTTCCAGTTTTACTCGCGCCTCAGAATTGCGCCATGTGACGCAATCTGCATTTAGCCGGCGCATTAAACAGCTGGAAATCTCGCTCGGTGTCACCTTGGTGAACCGCGCAACCTTTCCGGCTGAACTGACCAAAGAGGGCAAAGCCTTTTTGCCGGTAGCACAGGAAACATTGCGCAATTTTTATCGCACCCGTGCGGCTTTGCAGCCCAATGGTGATGAGCTGAAAATTATCAGTTTTTCCGGCCTTCAAACTCTGACCGTTACCTTCTTTCCGATATGGCTGCAAAAGCTGCAAGAGCAGATGGGGCCGATCCAGTCGCGTCTGTGCCCAGATCGCGGCGGCATTGAAGAAAATGTCGAAACGCTTTCTGATGGTGAAGCAGATTTTTTGCTGACCTATGCGCATGAAAATGTGCCGTTTCAGCTCGACACCAGCCATTATGCTTATCATGGCTTAGGTGCAGAGCGCTTGCTGCCGGTTTCAGCCCCTCATCCTGATGGTTTGCTGCTCGATAAAGCGATGGCGGATGGTACAGAACTGCCATTTTTAAGCTATGGTGATACGTCGTTTTTTGGCACAGCTTTGGAAAAACAATTCACGCAAGTGCCGGATTTCAAGCGCCGCGTTGTGCATGAAAACACCATGTCTGTCGGCTTGAAGGCTATGGCCTTGGCTGGCTGGGGTGTTGCATGGCTGCCGGAAAGCCTGATCGCGGCAGAGCTTGTCAACGGACAACTGGTGCTGGCAAGCAATGATGAACAATGGCAGATCACCTCGGAAATCCGTATCTATCGCCATTTAAAAACATTGTCGCCACGGGCTGAAACCCTCTGGCAAAACATTATTAAATAACTTATCGGAACATCATTATCGGTGCACAAGGCAGGCGAGGAGCCATCAATCGTGACCCCAGTTAAGCAAACAATCGAACAAACATTGGATCAGGCGGGCACAGGGCGTTTCCAGCGTCATTTGCTTGGCGTATTCGGCCTTGTCTGGGCAGCGGATGCCATGCAGGTGCTGGCGGTTGGTTTTACCAGCGCGTCTATTGCGTTGACCTTTGGCCTCACTTTGCCGCAAGCTTTGCAAACCGGCACTTTGTTTTTCTTAGGTATGCTGATTGGTGCTGCCGTCTTTGGCCGTCTGGCGGATAAATATGGCCGCCGCCGTGTGCTGCTTATCACCGTTGCCTGTGATGCGGTGTTTGGTTTGTTATCTGCCTTTTCGCCAAGTTTCGGCATTCTTTTGGGGCTTCGTTTTCTCACTGGTATGGCCGTTGGCGGTACATTGCCGGTTGATTATGCGATGATGGCTGAGTTTCTGCCGAGTAAAACCCGTGGTCGCTGGCTGGTGATGCTGGAAGGCTTCTGGGCGGTTGGCACAGTGGTGATTGCGCTTGCCGCATGGGGTGCCAGCCTTGCCGGTGTTGAAGACGCATGGCGCTATATTTTCATCGTCACGGCTGCACCTGCATTGATTGGCATCTGGTTGCGCATCTGGGTGCCGGAATCTCCGATGCACTTGATGAAAAACGGCGATACAGAACAAGCAAAACATGTGATGAACCGTGTTTTGCGCACCAATGGCAAGCCGGAACTTGATGCCAATATACAGCTGACAGCACCGCAACTGGTCAGCAATGAAAGCCTGTTTTCACCATCATTGCGCCAACGCACGCTCACCACGCTTGCGATCTGGTTTTTGGTGTCTGTTTCCTATTATGGCATTTTCACATGGATTCCGGCCAAGCTTTCCAGCGATGGTTTCGGCTTTGTGCGCGGTTATGGTTTCTTGGTTATTGTCGCATTGGCGCAATTGCCGGGCTATGCACTGGCGGCTTACGGCGTTGAAACATGGGGGCGTCGCAATACGCTGATCGCTTTTCTGTTTATCAGTGCCGCGGCTTGTTTCCTCTTTACCATTGCCGGTAGTTCGTTCCTCGTTGGCATGTCCATTCTGGTGATGAGCTTTGCGCTTCTGGGCACATGGGGCGCGCTCTACGCCTTTACGCCGGAACTCTACCCGACTGCATTGCGCGGAAGTGGAATGGGGGCTGCCGGAGCCATGGCGCGTCTTGGCGGTTTGCTCGCCCCATCCGTGCTGGCATGGGTGATCAGCCAGAGCTTTATCATGGCGGTGGGCATGTTTGCTGCACTGTTGCTGGTCGCGGCAATCATCGCCTTCTTCATTGATGTGGAAACCAAACAGCAGGCGCTCACTTAAAAATCAGTCAGAGTGCTTTTCTGAAGGTTAAATTGATGCGCGAGCGCCTGAAAATCGGGTGCTCGCCTTCTTTAAGCGGTAAAATACCGTGATAATAAAGCCGTGATGCGCCACCCCATACAACCACATCACTGTGATGGAGCGGGTATTTGGTGATTTTATCTTGGCGGCTTAATCCACCAAATTGAAAAATAGCAGGCAGTCCCAGCGAAACCGAGACAATAGGGTGATGCAGGTCTTGTTCGTCTTTGTCCTGATGCAGTGATAATTTACTGGCAGGCAGATAACGGTTCATCAGACAAACATCGGGCGTAAAATCAGCGTACCCCGCTTCTTTGGCTGCTTGCTGTGCCAGCGTTAAAAAGCACTGCGGCATGGCAGGCCATGGTTGTTGTGTCATCGGATCGATCGGATCATAGCGATATCCCGTTCGATCAGAAACCCAGCCAGCTTTGCCGCAATTGGTCATGGCAACTGACATTTGATAGCCGCCCGGTGTCACTAAATGACGAAACGGCGATATATCGACCACCTGCCGCAATGCGGTTAAAATATCGGCTTCATAGGGGCTTGCGAATTGGCGCAATAAAACCGCACCCTCCGCCATATGTTCCACTGGCGGAAGGGCTGGTGCC
>JAEWHQ010000046.1 GCA_023387715.1 Pseudomonadota bacterium
GCTCACTTCATAGCTGCACGTGAAGGGCTTGGTACAGAAAGCGATCTGATGGTTGATGTCGGCCAAATTTTCGGTGAAGATGTCGAAGCTGCCGCCGCACGTCTATCTTTCATGGATGAAGCACGGATACGCTGGTTTGAAGAACCTTTCGAGGCAGGTGCATTAGCCGCTTATGCTGATCTTGCCAGCCGACCGGCTAATGTTCGTATTGCAGGCGGTGAAGCTGCGCATAATTATTATATGGCTGAGCACCTCATGACCTATGGTCAAATCGGATATATCCAGATTGATTGCGGACGTATTGGCGGCTTGGGCCCTGCTCAACGGGTCGCCAACACGGCCAAAGCACGCGGCATCCCGTATGTTAATCACACCTTCACCTCCCATCTGGCTTTATCTGCCTCCTTGCAGCCTTTTGCCGGATTTCAGGACGACTATATTTGTGAATATCCCGCCGCACCAAAACAACTAGCGCTCGACATCACACGCAACCACATCACGCCTGATGCAAACGGTTTTATTCGTGCCCCTGAAGCGCCAGGGCTTGGTATGGAAATTGCGGTGGATCAGCTCAAACCATATTTGGTTGAAACTGAAATCAAGGTCTCTAATCAGGTGATTTACCAAACACCAACCCTATAAGAATAAAAAAGGCCGGTCATACCGGCCTTTTTCTTTAATACTCTAATGGAAAGTGGCATGCGGCCTGATGGGTCGCGCTTGAAATTGCGCTCATAGGCGGCGCAACACTCTTACAAATATCTTTTGCCATTGAGCAGCGCGTATGGAACCGGCAACCAGAAGGTGGGTTTGCCGGACTCGGCAGGTCACCTTTCAGTGCAGCAAAACGGGTCTTACCCTTATTGCGAGACGGAGATGAGTTCAGCAATGCCGCAGTATAAGGATGTGCAGGGTGATTAAAAATATCGTGCTTCGATCCCGTTTCAACCACTTTTCCCAAATACATCACCATTACCCGATCCGAAATATGGCGGATAACCCCCAGATCATGACTGATGAACAGATAGGTCAAGTTAAGGCTTTGTTTGAGGTCGTGTAAGAGATTGAGAATTTGCGCCTGAATGGAAACATCAAGCGCGGATGTTGCTTCATCACACACAACAAAACGCGGATTGAGCGCCAGAGCGCGCGCAATACAAATACGCTGGCGTTGCCCACCCGAAAATTCATGCACAAAACGGGCCGCATGATAACTCGCCAAACCAACCAAATCGAGCAGTTCGTTCAACCGTTTTTGTCTTTCAATAGCGCTATAACCGCCATGAATAATCAAGGGTTCTGTAATCAGTTCACCCACTGTCATACGTGGATTAAGCGAACCAAACGGATCTTGAAAAATGATCTGCATATCGCTTCGAAGCGCACGCATTTGCGATGAATTCAGGCTTTTAAGCTCAGTGCCTTCAAATTCGACCTGCCCGTCAGTCGCTTCCAGCAGCCGTAAAACCATACGTCCCAACGTAGTTTTACCGCAACCGCTTTCCCCCACCACGCCCAGTGTTTCACCTTGATGAATGGTGAAAGACACATCATCAACAGCTCTGACAATGCGCGGCTTTGATAAAAATCCACCACCAGAACGAAATTCTTTGCGCAGGCCTTCAACACGTAACAAAGGTGATGTCATGAGGAAACGTCCGCTGTCATTTGTTTCATATCTCTGATGCACGCACTTAAATGTCCTGAACTGCTTTCAGCCAAAGGTGGTAAAGCCTCACGACAAGCAGCTATGGCATGCGAACAACGTGGTTCAAACCGGCAGCCGGGCGGCTGGTCAAAAGGCGGTGGCACCGTGCCCGGAATGGCATAAAGCCTGTCTGTATCAACTTCGCTGGATGGAATGCTGGCAAGCAGCCCGCGTGTATATGGATGGGCAGGTGTTTCAAAAACATCCATTGCTTTAGCTGCCTCAACAACTCGCCCTGCATACATAATCAACACACGATCAGCAAAAGAAGACATTACCCCCAAATCATGAGTAATCATGATCGTGCCCATGCGATACTCTTCTTGAAGATCTTGTAATAGTTCAAGAATTTGCGCCTGAATTGTTACGTCTAAAGCTGTCGTCGGTTCATCCGCAATAAGTACCCGCGGCTGACACGCCAGTGCCATAGCAATCATTGCACGCTGTCGCATACCACCCGACATCTGATGCGGATAATCATCTACGCGCTGCGCGGGAGCCGGAATACCAACGCGTCCCAGTGCATCAATTGCTCTCACGCGCGCCGCCCTGCGGCTTAAACCTTCATGACGCCTGACTGTTTCAATAATCTGTTCACCCACCGTCAAAACCGGATTAAGCGCGGTCATCGGTTCCTGAAAAATCATCGAGATAGAGCTGCCACGAATTTCTTCATAGCGTTTTTCGCTCGTTTGCAGCAAATCCTCGCCCATCAGCAGCATTTTATCGGCAGTTATTTTTGCCTGTTTAGGCAATAGCCGCATAATGGCTAATGACGAGACACTCTTACCACTACCGGACTCGCCAACAATGCCGACGACCTCACCCTCATGAAGCGTGAGTGACACGCCGTTAACGATAGGTAAGCCCCCTATAGAGACCGCAAGATTCTCGACTTCCAACAGAGGAGATTTCTTTGACATATGTGCAAGCTCAATTGGATCTATCATTCCAATATCGTATACGATTATACAAAATAGGCAATAGCACTCCGTCAAAAAATTCAGTCAAAACACCATGCCTGATAAACCAAAGAGTAACAGCTTTACAAAATAGCTTCACCCATCAGACACGCTCAAAACCAGCATTATATATCGATTTTGCTATATTCATGCAGTTGGTTTATGAAAGCTTCAAGAAAATATCATCTTTCTCTGCGCCAATTCACACTTCATCGCAGCTGTTTTCTATCGCTTCAATTGAAAGTAAAACATCCATGATCGTCGATAACGTCATTAAAAATCTGCTGAAAGATCAGGAATTACGGGCAGCAGCTTTTATTGTCACAGTCTATGGCGACATTGTTTTACCGCGTGGCGGGGTGTTTTGGACAGGTTCTTTAATCGAAATTTGCAATCGTGCGGGTTTAAGTGAATCAGTGGTTAGAACTGCGGTTTCGCGATTAGTCACTGCCAATCGCCTCAAAGGCGAGCGCAACGGACGCCGCAGCTATTACAGCCTTGATGCTTCTTCGCGCGCTGAGTTTGAACAAGCAGCCAAGCTCCTTTACCAACCGGATCAGGAGCCCAAAGGCTGGCAAATTATTTATGCGCCGGATTTAACCGATGCAGATGCCGCACGCCTTCGCATGGGGCGGATGGGATCAGCGATTTTTATCCGCCCTGATCGCGGACAGACTTTGCCGGAAAACGCACAAATCCTGCGCGCACAAGACCCTGACGACATGGGCTGGCTGGCGCAGTTCTGGGATTTGAGCCAGATCCATCAGCGTTATTGTGATTTGATTGCCCGCTTTGAACCGCTTTATCAACGCGCCGATGCGCTATCGCCGGAAAATGCATTAATGGCACGGCTCATTCTGGTACATATGTATCGTGGTGTTTTGCTGCGCGATCCGCGCCTGCCGCTCAACGCATTGCCGCAAGACTGGCAAGGACATACAGCGCGTAATTTATTCCGCAATCTCTATCTGGCACTCAGCCCGAAAGCAGAAAACTGCATCGCTGCACTTTGTGAAGGCGTTGACGGTGCTTTACCGGCCAGCACCGAGGAAACCCGCTTGCGCCAGCAAGGGCTGTTAATTGCCGAATAAAAAAGCTCTGAATTTCAAAACATTACAACAATTCTAAAAATTCTCTTGCATTGTAATGTTTCATCCCCTTATACTCTGACCAAGCGGTCGATGAATGAGGAGATTCTTCCGCTCTCTGGGTAGGAAGGAAAATATCCATGCAAGATGCTTTTATCTGCGATGCAGTACGTACACCAATTGGTCGGTATGGCGGAGCGCTGGCTTCCGTGCGTGCAGATGATCTTGCTGCACTCCCCCTCAAAGCCCTTATTGAGCGTAATCCTTCGGTCAACTGGTCAGCCGTTGACGATCTGATTTATGGCTGCGCCAATCAGGCAGGCGAAGACAACCGCAATGTCGGCCGTATGGCAGCTCTCCTCGCAGGCTTGCCAATCAGCGTTCCGGGCACCACAGTTAACCGTCTTTGCGGTTCTGGTATGGATGCCATCGGCATGGCAGCGCGTGCTATCCGCGCAGGTGATTGCGATTTCGTGATTGCCGGTGGCGTTGAAAGCATGACCCGCGCACCATTTGTTATGCCTAAAGCTGACAGTGCATTTTCCCGCAGCAATGCGGTTTATGACACCACCATTGGCTGGCGTTTTGTCAATCCGGCCATGAAAGCAAAATTCGGCGTTGATACAATGCCCGAAACCGCCGATAATGTGGCTGGTGACTTTAATATTTCGCGTGAAGATCAGGATGCTTTTGCTGCGCGCAGTCAGGCTCGCTGGGCGCGTGCACAAGCCGCCGGCCTCTTCAATGACGAGATCGCACCGGTGACCATTACACCGCGTCGCGGCGATCCGATTATTGTTGCTGAAGACGAGCATCCGCGCCCTGGCACAACTGTTGAAGCGCTTGCTAAACTGAAAGCCATCAACGGCCCTGATCTGACAGTTACAGCCGGTAATGCATCCGGCGTTAATGACGGTGCAGCAGCCTTAACAATCCTCTCAAGCGAGGCTGCGAAAGCGCAAGGTCTTACCCCTAAAGCGCGCATCGTCTCCATGGTTGCAGCCGGTGTTGAGCCGCGCATCATGGGTATCGGCCCTTCACCTGCTGCCAAAAAAGTTTTGGCGCGTGCGGGCCTCACCATTGATCAGATGGATGTGATCGAGCTCAATGAAGCTTTTGCCAGTCAGGCATTGGCAACATTGCGTGATCTCGGTCTGCCGGATGATGCAGAACACGTTAATCCGAACGGCGGCGCAATTGCGATCGGCCATCCGCTCGGCATGTCGGGTGCACGTCTGGTTGCAACCGCCATGTATCAGTTACACCGCACCGGCGGACGCTATGCATTGTGCACCATGTGCATCGGCGTCGGTCAGGGCATTGCAATCATCATCGAACGCGTGTGAGCAGGAAGGACATCTTAATATGTATGCACAGCTCGTAACGTCTGAAGGCGCCAAAGACCGCACTGATATGAGCCCAGAGGAAATTGCGTTTCAGGAACGCATTGACCGTGGTGAAAAGATTGAACCAAAAGAGTGGATGCCGGAAGGCTACCGCAAAACCCTGATCCGCCAGATCGGCCAGCACGCCCACAGTGAAATTGTCGGTCAGCTGCCAGAAGGCAACTGGATCACCCGCGCACCGACGCTGGAACGCAAAGCCATTTTGCTGGCTAAAGTGCAGGACGAAGCCGGTCACGGTCTTTATCTCTATTCAGCCGCTGAAACCCTTGGTGTTTCGCGTGATGAATTGCTGGAACGTCTGCATGCAGGCAAGATGAAATATTCCTCCATCTTCAACTATCCAACCCTCAACTGGGCCGATATGGGCGCAGTTGGCTGGCTGGTTGACGGTGCAGCGATTATGAATCAGGTGCCGTTGCAGCGCACATCTTATGGCCCTTATAGCCGTGCGATGATCCGTATTTGTAAGGAAGAATCCTTCCATCAGCGTCAGGGCTATGCCGTGATGATGAAGATGGCTTCCGGGACGCCTGAACAAAAGCGCATGGCGCAGGACGCCTTGAACCGTCTTTGGTATCCGTCGCTGATGATGTTTGGCCCGTCAGATAAAGACTCCGTCCACTCCGTTCAGTCAATGGCGTGGAAAATCAAGATGAATACCAATGACGAACTGCGTCAGAAATTCGTCGATCAGACTGTGCCGCAGGCCGAATATCTGGGTCTGACCGTGCCGGATCCTGACCTGAAATGGAACGAGGAAAAAGGCGGTTACGACTTTACCGAGCCAAATTGGGAAGAGTTTTTCAACGTCATTAACGGCAATGGCCCGTGCAATGCCGATCGTCTCGGTGCGCGCGTCAAAGCTTGGGATGATGGTGCATGGTTCCGCGAAGCGCTGGTTGCGCATGCGGAAAAAGTTGATGCACGCGCTGCACGTGTAGCCGCTGAATAAGCGGCTTACGGGTAAGCAAAAAAGTTTAAGTGCCACAAAGTCAAGGAACGCACCTATGTCAAAAGAATGGCCACTCTGGGAGATCTTTATCCGCGGTCAGCACGGCCTCAACCATCGTCATGTCGGCAGCCTTCATGCGCCCGACGCTGCAATGGCCATCAATAATGCCCGCGATGTTTACACCCGCCGCAATGAAGGCGTATCAATCTGGGCTGTGCGCTCTGATGATATCGTTGCTTCAAGCCCGTCGGAAAAAGGCCCGCTTTTCGAGCCTTCCAACAGCAAAGTTTACCGTCATCCGACATTCTTCGACATTCCTGAAGAAGTGGGGAGCATGTAATGAGCGCAGCACACGGCAAAACAGCGCCGGTACGTGACCGCGCAAGGCAAGAAGAGATTGTGCGCAATGTGCGCCCTCTTGCTGAACCAAAAGGCGATGCTCTCGTTGAAGCTTTGCTACGCATCGGCGACAACACACTGATCCTCGGTCATCGTGTTTCGGAGTGGTGCGGCCATTCTCCGGCTTTGGAAGAAGATATCGCGCTGGCAAACGTTGCGCTTGATCTGATCGGCCAGACCCAGCTTTGGCTGGAATTAGCCGGTGAAATTGAAGGCAAAGGCCGTACGGCAGATGATATTGCATTTTTGCGCGATGGCTGGGATTTCAAAAACCTGCTGATCGTCGAGCGTCCGAATGGTGATTTCGGTCACACATTGATGCGCCAGTTCCTGTTTGATGTCTATCATCTGGAACTCTTGAAAGAGCTGAAAAAATCCTCTGATCAGCGCATTGCCGATATTGCGGAAAAATCAGCCAAGGAAGTTGCTTACCATCTGGAACGCTCTTCCGATCTGGTTATTCGCTTGGGCGACGGAACAGCAACAAGCCACAAGATCATGCAGGATGCACTGGATGCATTGTGGTCTTACACCGGCGAGATGTTCCTCTCCGACGAAATCGACTTGCAGATTGCTGAACAGGGTCTTATGCCAAATCCGGCAGATCTGCGCGGGCCTTGGGAAGCCGTTATCCGTTCAGTGCTGAATGTAGCAACATTGCGTATTCCGGATGGAATTTTTGCCCATAAAGGTGGTCGTCAGGGCGTGCATACCGAGCATTTGGGACATTTGCTGACCCATATGCAATGGTTGCAGCGCGCTTATCCTGGCGCCAGCTGGTAAGCCCATGCAGAACACTGCCCGTCCCTCCGTTGATGAAGTCTGGGGCTGGCTCGCCGAGGTTCCGGATCCCGAAATCCCGGTTATCAGCCTGACAGACCTCGGCATCATCCGTGATGTCGAATGGCAGGATAATGAACTGGTCGTCACCGTCACGCCGACTTATAGCGGCTGTCCGGCGACCGGCATCATCAATCTTGATATTGAAACGGCATTACGTGCCAAAGGCATTGAACAGTTGCGGCTGGAACGCCGCCTGTCACCGGCATGGACAACAGATTGGCTGACCGATGAGGCACGCGAAAAACTGCGTGCCTACGGCATCACGCCACCGGTTGAAGGCACCGCTGCAGACGGCGTTTTGCTTGACCGTGCCCGCAGCCTTTCCGGCGCCAATATGACGATCAGCTGTCCGCGCTGCTCCTCAATCAATACCGAGAAGATCAGCCAGTTCGGTTCCACACCATGTAAGGCCAGCTATCGCTGCAAGGATTGCCTGGAACCTTTCGACTATTTCAAATGCATCTAAGGATGCAATCCAGTTCGAATGCATCTTCAGATGCAGCCCAGTTTTAAGCGCATCCGCAAGATGCAGGTCGGTTTTAGGAAAGATACCTAATGGCACGCTTTCACACCCTTAAGGTCACTGATATTCAACGCGATACGCGTGATGCTGTCGTCCTGACACTAGCACCGCGTGATGAAGATCGCGAACATTTCAACTTTACCCAAGGTCAGTA
Source organism: Pseudomonadota bacterium (assembly GCA_023387715.1). Lineage (GTDB taxonomy): Bacteria > Pseudomonadota > Alphaproteobacteria > Rhizobiales > Rhizobiaceae > Paenochrobactrum > Paenochrobactrum glaciei. Next base: position 8,036 of record JAEWHQ010000046.1, read on the forward strand.
TCTGACCTTCCGCCGCGCTTTTGACGGTGAAGAACTGCGCCGCAGCTATTCCATCTGCGCCGGTCTTGATGACGGTGTTTTACAGGTTGGCATCAAGCGCGTGGACGGCGGTGCATTCAGCACATGGGCGAATGAAAATCTCAAAACCGGCGACGAAATTGAAGCCATGCCGCCAATGGGACGTTTCTTCGCGCCGCTTGAGCCTAATCAGTCCAAGCAATATTTGGGCTTTGCTGCCGGTTCCGGCATCACGCCTTTGCTTTCCATCATCAAAACCACACTGGCGCGCGAACCACAATCCCGCTTCACATTGGTTTATGCCAATCGCCAGATCAGCTCGATCATGTTCCGCGAAGTGCTGGAAGACTTGAAAAACACCTATCTCGGCCGTTTTTCCGTCATCCATATTCTGCGTCAGGAAGGGCAGGAAATCGACCTGTTCACCGGCCGTATTGATGAAGCGAAGATGAAAGATCTCTTCCGCGCATGGATTGATCCGAACAGCATCGACACTGTCTTTATCTGTGGCCCAGAGCCAATGATGTTAAGCGTCGCGGCCAGCTTGCGCGATCATGGCCTCAAAGACGAACAGATCAAATTTGAACTGTTTGCTTCCAGCCAGCAGGGGCGCGCCAAACAGCGTACTGTT
>JAEWHQ010000128.1 GCA_023387715.1 Pseudomonadota bacterium
CCCTTAAATGCGGAAATTCGCCTTTTGCAATATACGTTTTTTCAGATGGGGTCGAAGGGCGTTGGAGAGTTTCATTTCTATGTGGATGCCGGCCAAATGCGGAAACTACTTTGCGCACATCCGCCGCCTGATGGGTCAATGATGCATAAATAGGCCGCAATGGGATTGGGGCCTCTGCCGCTATTTTCTCACGGATATTGATCAGCAGATCGATGCGTTGCAAATGATCCTCTCCTTCGCAATGCCCCAATGGCAAACCATATACAATTTTAAACCACGGTGTTTCCAGCGAGTCAAAGTGACCATTGGCAAAACCTTCGGTCACGAGGGACATAGCATGCATATCCTGCGCATAGGCACGTGCAGTCTCTCGCCATACGGAGCGGGAAAACTGATCAAGAAGAATGATTAGCGCCAGCCGCCCATGTGGATCCTGTGCCCAATGATCGAGTTTACCATCGGCAGCCTGCTCCGTAAGAGAAGAAAAGCGCGTGATGATCGCATCATCGGCACCGCCCTGCATCCTCCAATGCCAAAGTGCGCTGTGTTTCGCAGGATCCACACTCAAAGAGCGCCCTTCGGGAAACCAGAAGCTAAGTACGTCGTCCCATTCTTGAGTTACTTCGATCGGATCCATATCAATTACGCTTTCAAAATTTAGGCCATTTCATTTCATAACATAAAACCCGCACCAACAGAGTTCGGGTTTTGTAGTTTTTTAGGTTCAACTATGCGGAAACGCATTCGGTGCTCTGTGTGCCAATGTCCCTGTTTCTTACGGCGGTAGGGATCCGTAGCAGGCGCATACCATTGAGAATGACAATTAGTACTGACAGCTGATGAACCAGCATGCCACCTGCCATGCCAGGGGCTTCAAGCATCAAGCCGAGACTGGCCAAGCTGGCAGGTGTCAAGGCTCAGATTGGTTATAAGTGCCGCTCCGGTAAATATGGTGGCACCCACTCTATCGTCATAGCTAACACACTGGATCGCCAGTTCGATGTGAACACGCCTGATAAGGTTTGAATAGCCCCGAGGTTTGCAGGCATTTTTCTCTTATTTTGAGGTGAGGATGCCAAATGGGTAATGCCAACGGTTAATATCCCGAGGCAGGGGAGCCATGCTGGAGTTCGCCCACGTGTGTCAGTGTGGCAGGGTATTGGGTTGGAGGTGCACACGCCTAAATGCTTAGCCAAGGAGTGGCCGATATAATGTCACTCCGACAGAAACTAGCCATTATCCTTTAAGCCTCAAACCAGATGTTTACAGGGCGAGTAATGCATGGCTGATTTTCCATCTTAGTGCTATCTACCGTTTTGATGAAGGGCATCGTGTCCCGCGACCTGCAAGGGTAAGTCGGAAGCATGATGAGATATCTCCCAGCAACGCTGCTAGATGGCTACCTCTAATGAATGTCGGTATCGGTAGTTGCGTGCCCCCGCAACCAAACAAAATTCAAAATACTCAATTAATTCAAATAATTGGATGATGATTTTTGTTTGTCGAAAATCCCCGAAAAGCATCGCAAACTCGTTTTATCAGTTATAACAGTGCTTTAGCTATAACAGGTTCAAATCGGGGGTAACGAACTACGCAACCACATACAATATTTAATGATCGTAGTTTTTTTGGGGGGGAGGCGGAGAACCCAAAAGGTGCGAGCGTGGTGGTATATGATGATGTTCGTCTAACGTAGGTTGTTGAAGCCCTAAGATAATCGAAAGGCAGCTTTGCTCGCCCATGTTGGATGTTCGAGCTGCCGAAAAATTTGCAAGCTGAAAGACTGTTTTGGAAAACAACCTTGTTATACCGCTGATCAACTGGACGGTGACCTTGGCAAAAGCTGATGCGCGATGACAACTGCTTTTAACGCCATGATCAAGCTACCATTACCCTCTTTGCAAACTGCGTTTGGGGTAGATCAACAGATGTTTCTAAGTGCACGCTCTGCGACCTATGAAATAGGTCAAAACACTGGATTAGCCTTTAGTAAAAACCAGTGGGTTTAATCTGGTGACAGGCTCTTGGCTTTGCAACTTTGAGTATGTGATATCTTTAACTAATGACGAAAAGCGACGATTGACGATTTTGGTGGTCCGTTTACTTTAGATCACAAAGACGGCTTGCCGTCCTCCAGAGCCTTATTGTGATGTGGCCGTTTCAAGTGGTAACAAGATGCTGATGGGCGAATATTTCCGTATTGGCGCTGGGATTGAGGACTACATCATGCATATAATACTATATTACATCGTCGCACTGACTTTCTTACCATCAAGTGTAATGGCCGGAAACCTTTCGGAAAACATGGAGAAACGCGTGTTAACCGAGCTTGCAAACCGAAGTGGTATTTCGGTTAGTGATTTGCAACTTATGCTCGACGATTGTGAATTAAATAAGCGCAATATGAACCTGTGTGCATTTCAGCGTGCTATTCAGGCGGAATTGTTGCTGGATGATGCGATCAAAATGACTGGTGCTAAGACAGATAGCGACTATGCTGCGTGGAAGAAACAGCTTCAGGCTCGCTGTCATGCGGATGCTGATAAAGAAACTGGGAGTGGCGCAATCTTACCGAATATAATTTCTGAATGCAAAGAACTAGCTATGTTGGCAGAGCGCTATAAGATTTTGGGGGCAGAAAGCTTTCCGCCGCCACCGCAGCCGCCACATAAATGGGATTAATATCTGATTTTGGGTTTGATTATACGTAGTTTTTTGATCTTATGCTTTTTTACATTGCCAAGCTTCGCTGATGATCCGCTGCCCTTAGCAGACTGGCGCTATAATCTTGAAGGCACATCTCGTGAAACGGTTGGCAATAAAAACGCGGCACAAATTAGCAATCAAATGATTAGAATAGCTGAAATTCAATGTGAATTTTCAGAGCAAAATTAATTGGTGGCGATTAATATTCATTGAAAGTAAAATGCGAGCAACCTGAACTACGTGCAGAATTTTTGAATGAAGCACAGCTTAAAATACTTGCGTCGGACAGGTTTCATTTCGACGATGGCTTGAAGCTGCGTTCATATAGGCTTTGCCCTACGCAAAAATAGCGTTTTTCAACACTTTTATATAGTGTTTCAGTTGCATTATTCAGCCTTTGTATCGAACAAAGCTTGCGCCAGCCAACCAGCCAAACAGTTGAGAATAGTTCCGCCTAGAGCATTGATAAATTGATGGCGATAAAGCTGAAAAATGGAAACTGCAATCGTTATGCTCTAAACGGTGCTTATAAGATTGCGTAAGGGGCAATATTTTTTCCAGAGAGCCCAAGCAGCCAAAATTGTGAGCGTGACACGCAAAGATGGCAGACTATTCAATAGTGAATCATAGCGAATTAGAACACTAAGCATATATGCGCTGAAAGTGGTTTGGGTACGCGAAACCTTGCCGTTTATCTTCTACCGTCTTGATGATCTGCTGTATTGGTAGAGGAAAAATGGTAAGCGCCGCCTGATCCCGGCTGACGCGATCCGGCAAGTCATGACTACAGCACGGTTATCCATACTTGATTATCGGGCGTTGCAATATTGCGATAGTTCGCTGCGTTTATGGCTGAAAATAGAAGATTTTGCGTTTGCCTGTCAGGATATCACGCTTGGATTGTAACAAATTGCGGATGATTTTGGTCTGGTCTTGCCAAAACTTGAATTCCATGAGGTGGTCAGTGTCGGTGTCTTAAATAAGTGGCGTATGGTCATTTGCTCTGATGCGGATGTGCCAGAAGGCAGATAGTCTACTTTCTGGCACATCAGAATATGGTGGAGAGCCTTAACGCTTAACTACTTCGCTATCTTCATGGACAATGCGGTAGTTGTCTTGTAGGTCCAGTACATAAGTGAAATTCGAGGTCCCGCTGGATTGCTTGTTGCGGTCAGGACTGGACACTGTGTAATCATAAAGACCGTAGACTGCACAAAGGCCATTTTCACATTTGGCTTTCAGCGAGCTTTCATCAACGACAAAACGTCTGACCGGCCAGCGGCTGAAATAGCTGTTTTTATCCTGCAAAATTTCTGCTTTGGGGCGCCGTTTTTTGAAGTAATCGACAGTATCGGCGTAATATTCATTCACGAATGCCATCGCATCATCATTATTGGCACTGCCAGTCTGGATCATGAGGGCGGCAACATTCATGGCCTTATTCTCATCATTCATTGCCGGCATGGCGCTTGGCGCATTGTGCTGTTGCTGAGGATTGGCATTGGCATCACTCGGGCGGGCGGCTTGTTGCGGTGCCTGAGCCGGACTAACATGACTTGGTGTAGTAACATTGCCGCTATTGGGCTGGACCGGTTGCACTGAGGCAACTTGGGTTTCACCGGTGCGATTGATACCGTATTTCACCACTTCCTGCGGGCTGAAATAATACATATCCTTGGCTGGTGTGCTGAACATAATGCCCAGCACATCGGCTTATACGCCATATTTGGGCAAGGTCGCGACAATATCGGACACACCAAATTGCGCTTGTTCGCCGCTGAGTTCCGGTGCGGAAATCTGGTGAACGCCAAGACGGCCATCGGCAACACGGTTTTTGCCGGCAAAGAACACAAAGGAGCAGGCTGAAGCGCAATATGAATCCGGCGGAATATAAGTATTCATGCCCCGCTCATAGACTTCTTCCGCGATAACCAGCCCGATATGAACCAGACCACCTGGATTGTTGCTCAAAATGAGCGTGTTGACAGCAGGGTTCTCGCGCAATGCTTTTTTAAGATTGAGCAGGTCATTTGCGCCCACCTGACCGGTATAAATGAGAAGCTCAGGCTTATCTGGAAAGAAGAAAAACGGCCCATAGCGCTCGAAATTGGCTTCTTGATGTTGTGGTGTCTGTGCACTGACCACAGTACTGGAGAGCAAGAAGGCGAGGCAGGTACCCGCTAATAATGACTTATAATTGATCATGATCCTGTACCCCTCTTATTCCAACCCGTTCGGATAAGGCTCGATCGCATCGGCCTGTACCCAGCCTTGCGGACAAGATGAAATTTCACCGCTCTTAAGCTGCTTACAATTGTCCATAGTCGTGCGGTAAGGCTCCGGCAATGGTGCAGAGACGCGACATAAAACATCCACTCCGTCGCATTTGTCAAATCTATCAATCGGCATTGCCATGATGAAATATTCAGCATCTGAAATGCCGGTTTTGGCTGTTGCCTTGATGCAAACAAGCTGATCCTCGGTCAGAGTGGCGACGACATTCTGATCACTGCCGCCAGCGCGTGCGCTGAGCTTGGCGGACCCGCCATAAACAGCGCCATAATAAGGAGCAACCGCACATTCGCTGTGAATGGTCACTTCGTAATTTCCTGCGCTACAGTTAAGCCCCTTAGTATCGCTGCATTGAATGCCGGATTGCTCCAGCAATTCGCTGAGTTTGGCGCCTTCCAGATCGCCTTCTGCTGGGCCCGCCATCGCAGATAATGGCTGCGACAGGCTTAAGGCTGCAATGAGCATTAGACCTGACAAAATTTTAGAAGTGAATCTATTGCTCATAATTGGCATGCCTTTTTCTTATCAAATCCATCGAGAACCAACACAAGTGCCTTGCCAAATTGCATAGCATTGACGTCGCATCCTGCAACAGCAACCATTGCGCCGCCTTTGTCTTCATCGGTGATGTCGCCATGAACAAAGGTTTGCAGCGACGCAGAATTTGTTCCATTGACCTGTAAAGCTTGAAAACGCAACGGATCCGCTTTGCCGCTATCAATCAGGATCACTTTGCCTGTGGTTTGGGGAAGAAAATCGGCCAGATAAATGGTGCAGCCTTTATTCGCTTCCGTTACCGCGCATAGGCTCGCATAATTCTGAAACAGATAATCCGGCATCAGCGTAAAAGCATTGCGGGTGACCTGACGGCTTTCCTCGTTGTCCGGCACAAAAACCGCCTTCTCAATGAGCTGATCGCGCAGTTTAAGCCCCTGTGCAGGTGTGATGACTTGTTCCGGTACGGATAGTGGTTTGGATTTTTCAGGGAGCAGCGTGCCCAGAAGTTTTCCAAGCTCAGGCTTGTCGACAGCAGCTTCTCTTAAGGTTTTGAGGGCATCGGCACCGGGTTGCCCCCATTTCATTAGCTGCTTGACACTATGTTCGGTAAAGCGCGCATCTCCCGTCAAGGCCATGCTCACCTGCTGCTGTGCGGCAACTCGTAGCGGCGAGAGCGCATCCGTCAAAGCCAGAGCAAAAATGCAGTAAACCGGAAGCGCCATGACAAGATTGATGCAGCGTAAACGCTGTGCCCATGCCGCGCCGCCGGTTAGCGCCCACAGATAGGCAAAACCGTAGATAAGCCCGATGGCTGTCAGGTAAATGAATGTGACATCAACCGGCACCAGCCCGAAACTTTGATAATCACCATAAAGCAGCCATGCGGTCCGGAAACCGAAAGCCAAAACTGCAATCACTGCAATTTTGCCCAGCTTGTCATAACCACCCTGCAGTCGTTCTGTTTCATTACGTTCAGCAATGATGGTAGCAATAATTGACCAGCTCAGCATGGCCCATAAAGTGAGGCTGATTGAAAATTGGGAGTCATTGTCCGATTCAGTGCCAAAAAACACGATCAGCATCATCATTGCCATGAGCGGTAACAGAAGTTGCGGCCCTACCAGATGTGCAATAAAGCGCGATCTTGGCGATGTAAAAGACGGTTCAAGGCGGTCTGTTAATATGGCAATGACACCTGCTATCGCGCCAGCAATGAGCCAGAGAATGAAGCGCATCAGTTCCGGATCGACATTATCTGTGCCGATGCCGGAGGCGGTGGAATAAATAGCGACCCAAAACAGGCTGGCAAGCGCTCCGAAGACGCGCCAGCAAATATTCCATGCGGATTGATAGATGATGGCATAATCAAAATGACGGGTCTGCGCATAAGCAACGAAAAACGGCAGTGGCAATAGGATGATTATCAGCATGGGGGTTGCATTCACCGTTTGCCCCGAATATTCGCCGGTGAGAATCCCGCTTGTGGCAAAAAAAGCTAACACACTAATGATGAGGCCGTTGAGAACAGCACCGGCAATGACCCATGGCAGCCGTATCATTCCGGCTGTCGCAAGAATAGTCAGCACAGCAGCAGCAAAGCCGTAGCCAAAAACATTATTTACGTTCTGATCAGCGATTATGCTGCTGACATCAAGAAAACCGAATATGCCTCCAAGGATCAAACCTGATACTAATATTAGCACATTCTTTTGCATGCCTATCCATGATTCGTTGTTTAAAAATATCAAGCTTTATTCTATATGCCTGATGTGTCAATCTGAATAATTGATGGTTAAACTATAGATACATAATTGTGGTTTGGTGTGCATTGATGAAAAATTACAGATTTCTTGGTTCAGTTTTCTTCATGACGGCTCTGGCTTCCGGTTTTCTTGTGAATGCTCCTATGCCGGTATTCGCAGCAGAGAATTGCACCGGAGAAGTTTTTATTTCCTGCAATGTTGCCAAGGATAAACATTTAAAAGTTTGCATAGAGCCTGCCAGTGGTAGTGCTGAGCCGAAATTTACCTATAATTTTACTGAAAAAGGTAAGGCAGGACTTTCGTTAAGCGAAAATTTTTCCGCCAAAACCGTGTCGCCATGGAAAGGTGTGGGCAGAGCCATCAACTCAAATGTTACATTCAACCATGAGGGATACCAGTATCATGTGTGGCAGAGCTTCGAC
>JAEWHQ010000129.1 GCA_023387715.1 Pseudomonadota bacterium
CTCTTCATCTGTAGCGAGCATGAAAGCCGCGATTTTGCTTGTCTCTTGAGTGATGCAAAAAGCATTTTTGTTGTTGGCTGCATCGTCCAGTTCAAGGCCTAGCCATTGTAACTTGCGCGCGATGCGGGCGCGGATTTCCGGCTGGTGTTCGCCAATGCCGGCGGTGAAAATAACGGCATCCACCCCGCCAAGGCTTGTCGCCTGACGGGTGATTTCGCCAGCAATACGGGTGGTGAAAAGTTCAATCGCTTGGTGCGCTTCGGGAGTATCGCTTACCAGCAATTCACGGCAATCACCGCTGATATCTGAAACACCGAGCAGGCCGGAGCGATGATAAAGCAGATCGGTCAGTGCATCGGTGCTTATTTTCTGCTGGTTCAGCAAATGCAGCAAGACACCTGCATCAATATTACCGCAGCGTGTTGCCATCGGAATACCGTCCAGCGTTGAAAAACTCATGCTGGTATCAACACTTTTGCCGTTCTCAAGCGCGCAAATACTGGCACCGCTGCCAAGATGCGCAACAATGAGCTTTTTTCGGCTTAAATCAGGTTGCAGCTCGTTCAATTGTTGCGCGATGGATTGGTAAGAAAGGCCGTGAAATCCATAGCGTTTGATGCCCTGATCGTGCATGGCACGCGGAATAGCAAAGCGGCGGATCACATCCGGCATGGTGCGATGGAACGCTGTGTCAAAAGAAGCTGTTTGCAAAATATCAGGGAAAAGCTGACGGATTGCTTTAATCAGTGCCAGACTTTTAGGCTGATGCAGCGGCGCATAGGCCGACAGATCATCAATTGCCTGAATGCTTTTTTCATCAATCAGCACGGGGCCGGCAAAAACATCGCCGCCATGCACAACACGGTGCCCAATGGCTTTGACGCGGGCAAGGTCGATATGGGTTGAAAGCTTGTCAAAAACTTCGCTTAAGACAGCAACAATATCGGCGGAATCTTGTGCTTGCAGCTTGATATCCAGCCGTTCCTTGCCGCGCTCCATATGAAAATTCAATGGAGACGCGGCAAAGTCGATGCCTGCTTTTGCCGACTTTTGTAAAGACGAGCCATCACATTCAAAACTGCCGATTTTAACGGTAGATGATCCTGTATTGAATGTGAGGATTAAATCATTCATTCCAAGTCCTAACATAAAGACAGTATTGCAATCAGCGAACGGCAGTTTTTATGGGCGGATCACCTCAGGAAGTTGCGGAAGCGTTTCAGTGCAAAGAAGAACAGCACCGAACCGATCACAATAAGTGCAAGGAATTGTGGCCAGATCACACTCAAACCTGCACCACGGAAAAGAACCGATTGGGCAAGAATGACGAAGTGGGTGTTTGGTGCCGCAAGCATGATATATTGAATGATTTCCGGCATACTTTCACGCGGTGTCATGCCACCGGACAAGACCTGCAACGGCAACAGAATAAGGATGATCAAAAGCCCGAATTGCGGCATGGAACCGGCAACGGTGGCCAGATAAATGCCAAGGCTCGTGGTGGCGAAAAGTTGAAGCGCAACGCCGATCAAAAACAGTATCAGCGAGCCATTGACCGGCACGGCCAATATGCCTTCCACCACAAAAATCAATGATAAGGCTGTTGCCACAAGCACGACCAGACCCATCGACCAGACCTTACTGATCATGATCTCGATAGGGGTGACCGGCATCACCAAAAGATGCTCGATCGTGCCATGTTCGCGCTCACGGATGAGTGCGGCACCGGTCAGAATGATCGACAGCATGGTGACGGAAGCAATCACGTTGGTGACTGCGCCAAACCAGCCTTTGTTCAAATCCTGATTGAAACGGGCGCGCATATTCTGCTCGACCGGCATTTTGGTGCCGCCGCGATAGCGATCAAGAAATTCGTTCACCTCATTGGTGACAATTGTCTGGACATAGCGCCCGCCACTGAAGGCCTGACTCATGCGGGTTGCGTCAATATTAAGTTGGATGGTCGGATTGCGACCGGCCAGCAAATCACGTTGAAAACTTGGCGGAATATTAAGCGCAAATGTATCAAGACCGGAATCCATACGTTTGTCCATTTCGTGCGTCGAGATAAGTTTCGGCGGCACGAAATAAGGTGGATAAAACGCAGTGGTGATACGGCTTGAAATTGGTGACTGATCCTCATCAACAATCGCAATTGCAGCATTATTGAGGTTTTCTGGCATCGCTTTTGAAGCCGTATAAATGGCCAGCGAAAACGCGTAGACAATCAGGATAATCAGCATCGGATCACGGGCAAGCCCGCGCAGTTCCTTGATGCCGAGACGGAATATATTGGAAATCCTCATCTCAGCGCGCCTGTTTCTTGAGTAGAACGATACCCAGCACCATCAGCACCGGAATGGTAATCAGCAGCATCAGGAAAGGGAAACCCAGATCGGAGAAACTGAGTGCTTTCGAGAAAGTGCCGCGTGAAATTATGGTGAAATAGGTGGTCGGATAAAGCTGACCGATAATGGCACCCGCACCTTGCAGCGACGACACCGGATCAATAATGCCGGAATATTGGACAGCCGGAATGAGGGTCATCAAAGCTGTACCAAAAATAGCGGCGATCTGGCTGTTCATGAAGGTGGAAATCACCAAGCCCATGCCTGTTGTGATGATCACATAAAGCAGCGCAGCCGTTGCATAGGTCAGGAAACTGCCGGTAAAGCGTACCTGAAAAATGAAGACCGCAAAGGCTGTCAGCATCAGGAAGTTGAAGAAGGCAAGCCCGATATAAGGCAATTGCTTGCCGATCAGAAACTCGAACTTCGTTACAGGTGTCACGTAGAAATTGATGATGGAACCAAGTTCTTTTTCGCGAACCACACTCAACACCGACAGCATCGACGGAATGACCAGCAGCAATAGCGGAATAACTGCTGGCACCATCGCCACCAGACTTTGCACATCCGGATTATAACGATAGCGGATTTCCATGTTGAAGCTGGTCAGCGCGGTTGTGTTGCCATAAAGCTCACGCGCTTTTTGCGACAGCCAGTTCAAATGCGTGCCCTGCACATAGCCTTGAATGGTTTCTGCACGCACGGGCATAGCACCATCAATCCAAGCGCCCACTTCGACAGGGCGGCCATGCTCAATATTGCGGCCGAAATTCGGAGGAATTTCAAGCGCCAGACTGATCTCGCCATTACGCATGCGCTTGTCCAGCTCATCATAATCGAGGATTGGATCTTTTTCGATGAAATAGCGGGAGCCGGAGAACTGGCGTATATAATCACGGCTGATCGTGGTGTCATCGCGGTCAATCACCGCGAAGCTGAGATTATTCACGTCCAGATTGATGCCGTAACCAATCACGAACATCAAAATGACACTACCGAGCATGGCAAGCGTTGCACGGATCGGATCACGGCGGAGTTCCAGTGTTTCACGGCGCGTATAAGCAAGCAAGCGGCGCAAATCCGGCATCCAGCTGGTTGAAGGCGCCGGAAGCTCTCTTGCCGGTTCACTGATCACCTTTTCATCTGCCACATGCACCGGTTGCGGGGCAGGGGCAGTTTCGCCGATGGCATCTTCCAAATAACCGATAAAGGCTTCTTCCAATGTTTCAGCATTGCGGCTGGCAGTGATTGCCGCCGGTGTATCGCTGATCAACACTTTACCGGCATGCATCAGGGATATGCGATCACACAATTCCGCTTCATTCATGAAGTGGGTGGAGACGAAAATCGTTACATTATCTTTACGCGACAGGTCAGCCAGAATTTGCCAGAAAGCATCGCGTGCCACCGGATCAACGCCGGAGGTCGGTTCGTCAAGGATTAAAACATCAGGCTGATGGATAAGCGCAACCGCCAAAGACAGACGCTGGCGGATACCAAGCGGCATATCATCAGGATAGACATCCATCATGTCGCCCAAATCAAAACGTGCAGCGAGCTCGACAATACGCTCTTTGGTGCGTGCTTCCTCCATGCCAAAAAGCTTGGCATGAAGTTCCAGATTTTGATGAACGGTTAGTTCTGAATAAAGCGAAAATGCTTGTGACATATAGCCGACGCGGCGACGCACATCGATGTTTTTCGTGTCAACTTCACGGCCAAAAAGACGCGCAATCCCGTCACTGGCTGGCAGCAAGCCGGTCAGCACTTTCATGGTGGTGGACTTACCGCAACCATTGGAGCCAAGAAAACCGAAAATTTCGCCGCGCGGAATGCGGAAACTGACATCACTGACCGCAGTAAATTTACCAAAGCGTACGGTGACATGCTCGGCTTCAATCGCAATATCTGTGATTGTTTCATCGCGCGGCGGGATGACCACTTTGTGGTGATCGCGGCGTAATTCTTCCGGCAGCAGGGCAATAAAGGCGGTGTCCACATCCGGTGTGCCTGTTTGCTCCATCAGTTCTTGTGGTGTGCCGCTGGCGAGAATCTGTCCGTCATTCATCGCAACCAGCCAGTCGAAGCGCTCGGCTTCTTCCATATAGGCGGTCGCAACGATCACGCTCATACCGGGGCGATCTTTGCGGATATCATCAATCAGCTCCCAGAACTGACGACGAGAGAGCGGATCAACACCCGTGGTTGGCTCGTCCAAAATAAGCAGATCAGGATCGTGAATGAGTGAACAGCACAAACTTGTCTTCTGCTTCATACCACCGGAAAGTTTGCCAGCAGGCCGGTCGGCAAAAGGCGACATGCCGGTGCGCGCCAGAAGATCGGCAATGCGGCGTTCACGCTCATGTTTGTTATGGCCGAATAATCTGCCGAAAAACTCAATATTTTCAAAGACCGACAGGGTCGGGTAAAGGTTTTTACCCAAACCTTGCGGCATATAGGCAATACGCGGAAAAGCCTGTTGGCGATGGCGTTTGTCGGCAATGTCGCCGTCGAGCACCTCAATGAAGCCGTCCTGCATGATGCGCGCACCAGCAATCAGCGACAAAAGGCTGGATTTTCCCACACCGTCGGGGCCGATCAGGCCGATCATGCGACCGGCCGGAATGTCGAGTGTCAGGTCACGTAAAGCCTGCTTGTCACCATAAGACAGGCTGACATTTTGAATGCGGGCGACTGGTTTGTCGTCCGCTGCACTACCGCTCGCCAATGGGCTGTTCATTTCACTGGTTCCGCAAGGTTGTCTGGCCATTGAGCATCAGATTTCAGCTTGACATAAACGGTGCCAGGCAGGCCTGTTTTTACCATCTGAATGTGCTTTTTCAGCAGTTCTTGCGGGATTTTTGCCTTTACACGGAAAACCAGTTTCTGGCGTTCTTCTTCAGTTTCTACCGATTTAGGGGTGAACTGCG
>JAEWHQ010000134.1 GCA_023387715.1 Pseudomonadota bacterium
ATGTCATTCAAGGCGTACATATGATTATCGAAGGCGATCACCAGCGCCCTTGGAAGGATGATGAAAAACGCGAAAGCCGCCTTGTTTTCATCGGACGCAACCTTGACAAAGAAGCTCTGAAAGCCGGTTTCGAGGCCTGTAAATAAGCCATGCCAACACTTGCTCCTTTTGATCTGGAAGGCCATTGCCTTCTCACCTGCTTCGTCAACGACATTCCGTTTTTTGTCATGGCAGACGGCACTGTGCATTGGCAGGATAACGGCCACCAGCAAGTAAGCGCACATGATGGTATTCTATGCGCCACGCTAAGTTTTGACGGCAAAAACATCCTCACCGGTGGTGAGGATGGTCGCGTCTGCCGCATTGATGCATCCGGCAAAGTCACTGAAATTGCTCATCAACCACGCAAATGGATCACCACAATTGCCAGCGGCCCGCACGGGATGGTGGCATTTGGCTCAAGCCGTATTGCATGGGTGCTGGGTTCTGACGGCAAATTACAGCAATTTGCGCAGGAACGCAGTGTTGAAGGCATTGCTTGCGCGCCGAAAGGTCAGCGTATTGCCATTGCCCGTTATAATGGTGCCGATCTGATCTGGACGGGAACGGCTGCCAAACCTGTCGATCTGGATTGGAAAGGCGCACATATTGACGCCACTTTCTCGCCCGATGGCCGCTTTCTGGTTACATCCATGCAGGAAAATGCGCTGCATGGCTGGCGCTTAGAAGATAACCGCCATATGCGCATGACCGGCTATCCGGCCAAGATCAAAAGCTGGTCGTGGAGCGTCAAAGGCAAATGGCTTGCCACTTCCGGCGCTTCTGCTGCCATTGTCTGGCCTTTTGGCAGCAAAGACGGCCCCATGGGCAAAGCACCGTTAGAACTTGGTATGCGCGGCGACACGATGGTTACATCAGTCTGCTGTCACCCAAGCGAGGACATTGTCGCGATCGGCTATCAGGACGGAATGATTATGGTGGTGCGTTTTGCCGACAGCAAAGAAGTGCTGCTACGCCGCCCGGGCAAAAGTGCCATTTCCAGCATGGGCTGGGACAAGGCTGGTCATCGCCTAAGCTTCGGCTCTGAAAATGGTGATTGCGGCCTGATCGATATCACCGCGTAAAAGTCAATCTATCAGAGCGCCCGTTCAGTTTACGTAAACTGACGTGGCGCCCTAGAGCGCCGTGTGCCAGACTTGGCACACAAAGATCGCTCTAACACTTTAAAATTAGAGCATAATTTTACCTTAAACTGATCCAAGCTTAAGGAATTATGCTCTAATCTTTTTTGGGCTTCACTTTCACATCCGTCAGCGTTGCGCCGTCAAGCGAAGCTAACCATTGACGGATCATCTGGCGGTCTTTCAAGCCCAGCATATGGCCGGAATCCACCATTTCGGCATCCAGCTTTGCCCCGCTGCGGCGCAAAGCATCCGACAAAGCAGGTGCAAAAGGCGAATATAATTTATCCTGCTCACCGGTAATCGTCAGCACCTGCACTTTACTCAAATCGGCTTTTGGCATTTGTGCCAGCACAGGCATTGAGCGCATCAGCACCGCACGGCGCACCAGATCAGAATGCATAAACATCGTGGCTGCCAGCAAATTGGCACCATTGGAATAGCCGACGAAAGTCGCGTTCGGCAGATCGAGATTTTCCTTTTCAGCCAGCTTGCTTAAAAAGACAACAAAAGCATCCGCTTCAAGCTGCACGTCTTTTTCGTCAAACTTCACGGCGGTAATTTTACGATACCAGCGCGTACCGCCATCCTGTAAAACGCGCCCGCGCACACCAAGCAGCACAGCACGCGGCCAGACACGGCGCGCCAATGGCACAAGGCTTGCTTCATTGCCGCCAGAGCCGTGCAAAAGCACCACCAGTTCACGCGAAGGGCTGCCGCCTTCCAGCTCGTCAGGATGGTAAAACTGATAAATAAAAGTTGGATTACGAACCAGATTTTCTTTGGGCGTTACTGCCTTATCATCAGGCTTTTTACTCGGATCAATCATGATAAGCCCCTCTCCGGTCGGGCTGACTTGCACAGGCTTTGCCTTGATCGGTGTTTGGGTGTCACCGGACGAAACCGTCTGCTTATTACCGGACACAGAAGCCAAAGAAAGCGTATCCGCGGATGCCGCAGAGCTCAAAAGCGCCAAACCGGATAAAGTTCCGATAGCCAAAAATGATTTTAAGAAGCCATTTACCATAACTAAGTTTTTGCCACCTAAATATTAGGCATTGGTTAAAAATGCTGGTCACACATAATTAAACACCGAGTTTGGCAAAAATAATACAAATTTGGTTTCACGAAAACCGAATTGCGCTGGATTTTTTAAACTTTATTACCTAGCCTTCTGTCAGATGCTGATCAGCTCCCTCATGCGCGAAAGCTCATCATGTTGAAAACAAATAAACAGGCGAGGATCGTTTAAGCGTAATGAATAATTACGACTGGCTCAATATCATCATCAAGCTTGTTCTCTGCCCTGTTGCAATTGCCTTTTTCATCTGGGCAAGTTGCGCCATCTGGTTTCAAGCCCCTTTTGGCACTTTAATGCGGATCGCAATCATCGTCTTATGGCTTGGTGTGTTGATCTGGTATTTATGGGGTGAGCGTTATGCCTCCCCATGGCCGCGCCGCGCCGTTTTCTTATGCCTGTGCCTTGCTATTTTAGGCTGGTGGGCAACCATCAAACCATCGCTTAACCGCATCTGGGCAGCAGAAGTTGCCCATACCGTGACCGGCACAATAAACGGCAACATGGTCACACTCGACAATATCCGTAATTTTGAGTGGGAGAGCGAAGGCAAATATCAGATCCGCTGGAAAAGCGAGACTTATGATCTGAGCACCATCACCTCAACGGATGCCTTTCTTTCTTATTGGACTGGCCCTGCCATCGCGCATACATTGGTTTCTTTCGGTTTTGCCGATGGCCGCCATATCGTCTTTTCTGCTGAAATTCGCAAAGAGCATCACGAGAAATTCTCTACCATTGGCGGCTTTTTCCGCAATTTTGAACTGGCGATGATTGCAGCCGAAGAAAGCGATATTATCTTCACCCGCACTAATATTCGCGGCGAGCAGGTTTATCGCTACCCGATCGATATTCAGCCGGAAACCGCTAAAATGCTGTTTTTGAGCTATGTGGAAAATGCCAATCGTCTGGCGAAAGAACCGGAATTTTACAATACGCTTTTAACCAATTGCACCACTGTCATTTATGAAATGGCCAAACTGATGGATCCGGGTATTGTCTTTGATTACCGTATTCTACTGTCAGGCTATGCGCCTTATTATCTTTATGACCATGAGCTGATTTCCACATCAGACACAGCAGAACATACAATCGCCAAAGCCCATATTAACGAGCTGGCGAAAGGTGACGCGGAAAATTATTCACGTCGTATTCGCCAGCCTGTTTCTGTCGATCAGCTGGACAAATTGCCAGCGCCGACTTTTACAACCATTAATCCAGCGCTGCCGTAATAATGATTTCTACTTTATAATCAGGGCTGGCGAGCTTTGCCTCGCCGGTCGCACGAGCTGGTGTATTAGCCGGATCAACCCAGGCTTCCCATGCTTTGTTCATTTCCCCAAAATCAGCCATGTCATCCAGCCAGATAATAGCTTGCAGGATTTTGGACTTGTTGGTGCCAGCCTTTGCCAGAGCCGCGTCAATTTCGGCGCAAACATCTTGTGTCTGCTGAAAAACGCTGGCGCCTGGTGTGCCAACCTGACCGGACAGATAAACTGTATTGCCGTGAATCACGACTTCACTCATACGCGGGCCGACTTCGATACGACGAATGCTCATGGTAAACTCCTGCTTTGAAAGGTCATTGTTTCAAGCGCTGCCGCTGAAATTTTTATCCCCTTATGCAGAGCATATTTATTTTCACCACAGCAATCACTTTTTTATCATCAGCCGTTTTTTAAACGACTTTAATCCCGATGATTGCACAATGAACAGGCTGTTTCAGAGCGCTTTACTTGTGATTGACTCAAAAGGCCGCATTCTCTATAAGCCCCAGCATATTCGTAAACATTTGACATCTGGCCAAAAGCCGGAATGTTTTTGTTAAATGAATTCGCTCCTGTTCAAGATACAGAACCAAGAAGGGCCGCACACCGCGGTATTAAATAAATGAAGCG
>JAEWHQ010000146.1 GCA_023387715.1 Pseudomonadota bacterium
AATCCAATCGGTACATCTATCGTTTTGCTGGAAAAAAGAGAAAATAATCTTCTCTGGGTGCGTGGGCTTGATTGCCTGAATAATACACCACTGCTTGATTTAAAACCGGAGCGCTCAAGCTTCAAACCACTGGCCGCCCCGCAAAAAGGCGATTTTGACATCTGCCCTTAAAGAAACTGCGCTTAGAATAAAACACCCAAGCGCAGTTTATCAGTCAATTTAAGCGGTTATTTCCGAGAGCTTAACAGCACGCTTTTCGCGCACCGATTTAAGGGCGGCTTCCGCCAATGCCAAAGCCATCAAACCATCTTGCGCCGAAGGCGATGCAGGGGTTTTATTATCCAAAGCATCAATAAAGGCAGCAATTTCTGCTGCATAAGCTTGCGTGTAGCGTGTCATGAAAAAATCATGCAGAGCGGGGCGGTTATAGCCGGTTTTTGTTGCCACTTCGATGGAAACCGGACGCTGATTTTCAGCAGATACCGCACCCAACGAGCCATGCACTTCAATGCGCTGATCATAGCCATAGCTCGAGCGGCGTGAATTGGAAATCACACATTGCTTGCCGCTGGCAGTGGTCAAAATCACGCTGGCACTGTCAAAATCTCCAAGTTCACCGATTTTTGGATCAACCAGCACCGAGGCAGAAGCCATCACACTGTCAATTTCTTCACCAAGCAAATAACGCGCCATATCAAAATCATGAATGGTCATATCGCGGAAAATACCACCCGAAACAGTGATATATTCTGGCGGCGGCGCACCCGGATCGCGGCTGGTGATGGTCACCATTTCCACATCG
Organism: Pseudomonadota bacterium; assembly: GCA_023387715.1. GTDB lineage: Bacteria > Pseudomonadota > Alphaproteobacteria > Rhizobiales > Rhizobiaceae > Paenochrobactrum > Paenochrobactrum glaciei. The sequence goes on from JAEWHQ010000146.1 coordinate 803, forward strand.
CCAATGCGGCCATCATCAATAGCACCGCGTACCGCCTGAAAATGCGGATCAAACCGACGGTTGAAGCCGAGCATTACCGTTGCATTGGTTTCAGCAATGGTTTTCAGGCAGTCGCGCACACGCTCAATGCTCAGATCCACCGGCTTTTCACAAAAAACCGCTTTACCGGCACGCGCAAAACGCCCGATCAAATCAGCATGGGTGTTGGTTGGTGTGCAAATCAGCACAGCATCCACATCATCCGACTGCTCAATTTCTTCAATGGTGCGAATTTCGCAACCACCGGCCATTTTTGCTATAGCTTCAGCAGATGGCGCATGCGCATCCGCCACTGCAACAAGACGGGCACGCGGATCAGATGCAATTGCACCAGCGTGAACCTTGCCGATACGACCTGCCCCTAAGAGCGCAAGACGGGTTACCATAAATGTCTCCTCCCATTCACATTCAAGAACCTTTGGCGCACGCAAGAACCTGTGGTCAAAAAGCATCTGCAATGGAACAGTCATGGTTAGTTGTGGAATATTTATTCTATTTTGCTAGATTGTGATATAAGTTATGTCAAGAGGGCAGAAAATTTCATACACATTGCTCGTGTAAATTGCGCTCAACCAACGAAAGAATGTTGACCAGCTTCCTGCTGAGAGTTTCGAAAGAGATATGATGGACGATTTGCTGCCGCCGGAAAGCATAAAAGAATTTGAAGCAAGGCTTCTTGAAATTTCGCCTGATCTGCCGAAACGCTTGAAACAATGCGCGGATTTTGTAGCCGCCAATCAAGACAGAATTGCCGTTTCCACCGTTGCCGAAATGGCGGAAGGGGCTGGCGTCCAGAGCTCTGCTTTCATGCGTTTCTGCCAGATTTTGGGCTTTTCCGGTTTTTCGGAAATGCAGCGTCTGTTCCGCAACTCTTATGCAGGCGGCTGGCCTGATTATAATACAAGACTGCATCATTTACGTGAAAGTGCCAGCGGCAGCGCATCTGCCTTATTGGCAGAATTTGCCGAAGCGGGACGCACATCGCTCGAATCTCTGCTTGGCACTATTGATCCGCTTGCTTTGGAAGAGGTCGTGCGCATTCTCTCGCAAGCACAGATGATCCATATTGTCGGCTTGCGCCGTGCTTTTGCCGTTGCCAGCTATCTGACTTATGCTTTGGAAAAAATGCAGGTGCCAGCGATGCTGCACAGCAGCGTTGGCGGACTTGAAACGCCACACGCCATCCGCGAAGGCGATGTGCTGCTTGCTATTACTTTCTCGCCTTATTCGGCTGAAACGGTTGAATTAACTGAGCAAATTTCAAATCGCAACATCCCTGTCGTGGCGATTACCGACACCATTGTTAGTCCCTTATGCCGTGTGGCCAAACAATCCTTGCTGATTTCGGAAGTTGATTTTGGTGCCTTCCGCTCGCTTTCCGCCACGCTTTGTCTGGCTATGACATTAGCGGTGGCTGTAGGTGGCAACAGGCAGGAGAAAATTTAAAAATATATTTGATTTTGATATTGCCAGTCTAAAAAATAGAATTTAAAATCTATTTTAAAATAAAAATGGAATATCAATATCAAGTCACTCAGAATACCAATGGTGACGGACTGATAGAATGATGCGGGGAGGCATATGACTAAACCACTGGATCTGATTACGATTGGGCGCTCATCGGTTGACCTTTACGGCGCGCAAGTGGGCGGGCTGTTGGAGGACATGGCCTCTTTTAACAAATATATTGGCGGTTCTCCCACCAATATTGCCTGCGGCACCGCGCGTTTAGGTCTTAAATCCGCACTTATCACCCGTGTCGGCAATGAACATATGGGGCGCTTTATCGCCCGTGAATTGGAACGCGAAGGCGTGAATATTCAAGGTGTTGTCACTGATCCTGAACGCCTCACCGCGCTTGTTTTGCTCGGCATCCGCGATCAGGAACAGTTCCCGCTGATTTTCTACCGCGAAAATTGCGCCGATATGGCGCTTTGCGAAGATGATATTGATCCGGCTTTCATCAGCCAGTCCCGCTCTGTTTGTGCAACCGGCACACATTTATCACATCCGCGCACAGAGGCCGCCGTTTTAAAAGCCTTGCGCATTGCCCGTGAAAATGGTGCCAAAACGGCGCTTGATATTGATTATCGCCCTAATCTTTGGGGGCTTTCCGGCCATGATGATGGCGAAAATCGCTTTATCTCCTCGCAGCGCGTGACAGAAAAACTGCAATCAACCTTGCATTTGTTTGATCTCATCGTCGGTACAGAGGAAGAATTTCACATTGCCGGTAGCAGCACCGACACATTGGAAGCCCTGCGCAATGTGCGCGCTGTTTCCAAGGCCGTGCTTGTCTGCAAGCGCGGGCCGATGGGTGCCGTGGTTTTTGAAGGCGACATTCCCGCAAGTCTTGAAGATGGCCAAACCGGCGAAGGTTTTCCGATTGAGGTTTTCAATGTACTTGGTGCGGGTGACGGCTTCATGTCCGGCCTGCTTTGCGGCTGGCTGAATGGCGAAAATTGGCCAACATCCTTAAAATATGCCAATGCTTGCGGGGCATTTGCCGTTTCGCGTCATGGCTGCACCCCTGCCTATCCGAGCTGGGAAGAGCTGCAATATTTCTTCAAAACCGGTATCCGCAACAAAGCTTTGCGCAAAGATGCGGCATTAGAACAAATACATTGGTCAACCAATCGCCATGGCAACTGGCCGCATATGCGTGTTTTTGCCTTTGACCATCGCTATCAGCTGGAAGATATTGCCAAGGAATGCGGTGCACCGCTTGAAAAAATCGGCGCGTTTAAAAAACTATGCCTCAAAGCTGCCCAAAAAGTTGCCGGAAATGATGCGCACAATCAAGGCTATGGCATTTTATGCGACGGCCGCCTTGGTCGTGATGCACTTTATCAAGCTTCCGGTTCCGGTCTTTGGATTGGCCGCCCTGTCGAATGGCCGACCTCGCGCCCGCTGACATTAGAGCCGGAGCTTGGCATTGATTATGGCGGGCTTAATGAATGGCCGGTTGAGCATGTGGTGAAAGTTCTCTGCTTCTATCATCCTGATGATAATGAAGCGATGCGCTTATCTCAGGAAGAAACCGTCAAACGACTTTTTGCTGCGGCACGACGCAATCGTCTGGAACTGCTTTTGGAAATTATTCCTTCCAAAGTTGCCCCTGTTGACGATGAAACCAATGCGAAAATCATCGAGCGCTTCTACGAAATCGGTGTTTATCCTGATTGGTGGAAGCTGGAACCGTTGAAAACCAAAGCCGCTTGGCAAAATGCCTGCGATGCCATTACCCGCAACGATCCTTACACACGCGGCATTGTGGTTTTGGGGCTTGAAGCACCACAGGAAGAACTGGCGCAAAGCCTGAAAATTGCCGCGGAATTTGATCTGGTTAAGGGTTTTGCCATTGGCCGCACCATTTTTGCCGATCCGGCACGCCTGTGGTTTGCCGGCCAAATGAGTGATGATGAAGCGGTAAACGAAATGGCATCACGCTATCAAAATCTTTGCAATATCTGGGATGGTCTGCGCCAACAGCAGTAAGACCAACCCGTGAGCATGCCAAAACATGATTGGGAGTGAGATCATGAAAACAGTCCGATTAACCGCTGCGCAGGCAATGATCCGTTATCTTGCCAACCAGATGACGCCGGAGGGAGAGCCTTTTATTGCCGGTGTCTGGGCGATTTTCGGTCATGGTAATGTGGCAGGCATTGGCGAGGCTCTCTATGCCGCGCGCAATGATATACAAACATGGCGCGGTCATAATGAGCAAACCATGGCACATTCGGCCATTGCTTATGCCAAGCAGCTTGGCCGCAAGCGTGCATGTGCCGTGACCTCATCAATCGGCCCCGGCGCGCTCAATATGGTGACAGCCGCAGGCCTGGCACATGTTAACCGCTTGCCGGTTTTGTTCATTCCCGGTGATGTATTTGCCAATCGCGGCCCTGATCCGGTGTTGCAACAGATCGAAGATTTCAATGACGGCACTGTGAGTGTGACCGATTGCTTCCGCCCTGTCAGCCGCTATTACGACCGCATCACACGGCCGGAACAATTACTGACCGCTTTGCCGCGGGCTTTCCGCACCATGACGGATCCGGCCGATTGCGGCCCTGTTACCCTTGCCTTCTGTCAAGACGTGCAAGCGGAAGCTTATGATTACCCGCTTTCGTTTTTTGAACGCAAAGTCTGGCACCAACGCCGCCCAGAGCCAGACCAGTTTGAGCTGGCAGAAGCCATCAAAGCCATTCAGGCTGCCAAAAATCCGGTCATTATTGCAGGTGGCGGTGTGCATTATTCCGGCGCATGTGCTGCTTTAAAAGCATTTGCAGAAAAACACTCCATTCCGGTGATTGAAACACAAGCCGGAAAATCGGCTTTGCCTTGGGATCATCCGCTTAATTTTGGCCCTGTCGGTGTCACTGGTGCATCAAGTGCTAATAAAATCGCCGAAAATGCCGATCTGATCATCGGTGTCGGCACCCGTTTTCAGGATTTCACCACCGGTTCATGGGCACTCTTCCGCAATCCTTCCTGCCGGATTTTAGCACTGAATGTGCAACCCTATGACAGTGCTAAACATGACGCATTGCCACTGGTTGCCGATGCCAAGGCAGGGCTCGCAGCCTTAACCTCCGGCTTGAATAATTATCGCGCCAACACACCGGATGCGGCTTTGAAGGCAGCTTGGTTTGCCAATGCCGATCAGGATACAGCCGCCCCCAAAGACGACAACCAATTGCCGACCGACATGCAGGTCATTGGTGCAGTTCAGCGTCAATCGCGTGAAAACACTGTTGTCATGTGTGCCGCTGGCACCATGCCCGGCGAGTTGCACCAGCTTTGGAAAGCCTCGCGCCCGATGTCCTATCATATGGAGTACGGCTTTTCCTGCATGGGCTACGAGATTGCCGGTGGTTTGGGCATCAAAATGGCCGAGCCTGATCGCGATGTGATCGTGATGGTCGGTGACGGCTCTTATATGATGGCCAATTCCGAGCTTGCAACGTCTGTGATGATGGGTATCAAAATCACTGTCGTGATTACCGATAATCGCGGCTATGGCTGTATCAACCGGTTGCAAATGGCAACCGGTGGCGCAGAATTTAACAATCTGCTCGACCACAGCCATCATGTGAACCCGTCCCATATCGACTTTGCCGCTCATGCCGCCGCTATGGGAGCCGATAGCTATAAAGTCTCATCCATTGCAGAGCTTGAAGCAAGCCTGGCAGACGCGCGCGATAGCAATAAGGTCAGCGTTATTGTGATTGATACAGACCCCTACCCGACCCCCGCCACTGGCGGATATTGGTGGGATGTTGCCGTGCCTGAAGTCTCTGAGCGCGCAGAAGTGCGCGAAGCCCGTAAAAATTATGAAGCCGCTCTGAAAGAAAGAAACTGAGTGATGATCCTCTACGGTACAAACCCAATCGCATGGACCAATGATGACGACCGCAGCCTCGGTGCGCATATTTCGCTCGACCAATGTTTGGACGAGGCTTCGGCCATCGGATTTGACGGCATCGAAAAAGGCCATAAATTTCCACAGGAACCTGTCGCGCTCAAAGCCGTACTAGAACCACGGAACTTACGCTATATTTCCGGCTGGCATTCGCTCAATCTGCTGACAAACAGCATTGAAGACGAGAAAAAAGCCATGCAGCCCGCGCTTGATTTATTAAAAGCAATGGGTTGCAAGGTGATTATCACCTGCGAAACATCCAATGCTATTCACGGCGACAATGACAAAGCCTTGGAACTGCGCCCGCATCTTGATGCTGGCGCATGGGCAAAATTTGGTGCCGGTGTTGAAGAACTGTCGAAGTTTGCAGCCTCTCAAGGCATTACACTCGTTTATCATCACCATATGGGCACGATTGTAGAGAGCGAAGAAGAGATTGATTTGCTTATGCAGCATACAGGGCCAGCAACCAAATTGCTGCTTGATACCGGCCATTGTCTGTTTGGTGGCGGCAATCCAGAGCGCGTTGCCCGCAAACATATGGCGCGTGTTGCCCATATTCATGCCAAAAACCTGCGCCCGAACATTGCGGCAGAAGTCAAAGAGCAAAAACTTTCCTTCCTTGAAGCTGTACGCCGTGGTGCATTCACGGTGCCGGGCGATGCTGAAGGCGGCGTTGATTTCGTTCCGGTTTTGAAGATCACTGCCGAACATGGCTATCAGGGCTGGCTGGTAATTGAAGCCGAGCAAGATCCGGTGGTGCGCAATCCGCTCGAATATCAAACCCTTGGTTTGAAATCTTTGAAAGCCTATGCCCGTGAGGCCGGTTTGGATAAAGGATAGGTCATGGCAAATTTGTTACGCAAACCCAAAGCCTCCAGCGGTAAGGTCCATGATATCACGCCGGAAAGCGCCAATTGGGGTTATGTCGGCTTTGGTCTTTACAAGTTAAAGGCCGGTGAAAGCGCTTCAGAAGCCACCAATGACACCGAGGTCATTCTTGTGCTAGTGGAAGGCAAAGCGAAAATCAGTGCCACCACCTCCGACAGTGCCCATGATTTTGGTGAACTGGGTGAGCGGATGAATGTGTTTGAGCGCTTGCCACCGCATTGCGTCTATATTCCGGCGCAAAGCAACTGGCAGGCTGTCGCTACAACCGATTGCACGCTGGCCATTTGCACAGCGCCTGCTAAAGCTGGTCGCCCTGCACAAATTATTGGCCCTGAAAACATTCAGCTCGAACAGCGCGGACAAGGTGCCAATACCCGCTTTATCCATAATATAGCAATGGAAGGGCGTGATGTTGCCGACAGCCTGCTGGTGACAGAAGTGTTCACCCCGCAGGGCAACTGGTCCTCTTACCCGCCACACCGCCATGACGAAGATAATTATCCGGATATGACCTATCTGGAAGAAACTTATTATCATCGTCTCAATCCATCACAAGGCTATGGC
>JAEWHQ010000174.1 GCA_023387715.1 Pseudomonadota bacterium
GCCAATAATCGAGACGCTTGCGCAATTCACGCTCAAAACCCCGCTCCACCGGCTCATAAAAACTCTGGCGACCTAGTTTTTCAGGGAAATAATCCTGCCCCGAAAAAGCATCCGGCTGATCATGGTCATAAGCATAGCCATCGCCATAACCTTCGCCCTTCATCAGCTTGGTTGGTGCATTCAGAATATGCTTGGGCGGCAGAAGCGAACCATGCGCCTTAGCTGTTGCCAAGGCCGCTTTATAGGCTACATAAACTGCATTGGATTTGGGCGCTGTTGCCAGATAAACGCAAGCCTGCGCCAGCGCCAATTCACCTTCCGGTGAGCCCAGATAATCATAGGCATCTTTGGCAGCATTGCAGATTGCCAAGGCCTGAGGATCAGCCAAACCGATATCTTCAACCGCCATGCGCACCAAACGGCGACCGATATAAAGCGGGTCTTCACCTGCATCAAACATGCGACAGAGATAATAAAGCGCTGCATCAGGATCAGATCCACGCACAGATTTATGCAAGGCCGAAATCAGATTATAATGACCATCCTGCCCTTTGTCATAAACGGGTGCACGGCGCTGAACGATTTCCTGCAATGTCTCAACATCAAAGATTTCGTCCGGCTTGGCAGCGCGCCAAACCTCTTCCGCCAAAGTTAAAGCCGCGCGACCATCACCATCCGCCATACGGATAAGGCTTTGCCGTGCGTCATCATCTAAAGGGAGAGCGCGTTCTTCCTGCGCTTCAGCCCGTTTCAACAGTATCGAAATGCTGGTTTCATCATGCGGTTTGAAGGTTAAGACGCGCGCCCGCGACAAGAGAGCGGCGTTCAACTCAAAAGACGGATTTTCCGTGGTCGCGCCAATCAGAATAACCGTGCCATCTTCCATCACAGGCAGGAAACTGTCCTGTTGGGCGCGGTTAAAGCGATGAATTTCATCCACAAACAACAAAGTCTGACGACCGGACATGCGTCTGGAGCGTGCCATTTCAAAAACACGCTTCAGATCACCAACACCAGAGAAAATTGCCGAAATCTGCTCAAATGCCAGATCGGTTTCACCGGCAAGCAAACGAGCGACCGTTGTTTTTCCTGTACCCGGAGGCCCCCAAAAGATCATCGACCCCAATGTGCCTGACGCAATCATGCGGCTCAGCACACCTTCTTCACCTGTCAGATGCTCTTGGCCGGATACTTCGCCCAAGCTACGGGGACGCATCCGGTCAGCCAATGGCCGGTTGCGGTCGGCCAATGGATCAGGGGATGCAGAAAAAAGATCACTCATTCTTATCTCACAATTGACCGGACTATCTTCAAGATAAGCGGTTATCGCACAAATTGCCGTATCAAAGCGCCGTCTCGTTCAAATTCAAGCCGCCACATCAATCCGCGACCGGCGCTCAAGGCCGATTGCAGATCTTGTATATTACGGATCGGAGTGCCGTTGATACCACGAATAATATCGGATGGGCGCAAACCCAAACGCTGTGCAGGCGAACCACGATAAATATCAGAGACCCCTACTCCTGTTGTGGTTTCAGGCAGTCGCAGTTTTTTGCTGGAAGCAGCGTTGAGCTCAACCACAGAAGCACCGGCTAACGGGTTATCACCTTCAATCAATTGCGGCGCGACATCTTTCACGGCCGGTTCTTTTTCAAGCTTCACCGCAATCGTCTGCGTTTTGCCATCGCGCAGGATATCAAGATCAACTGTTTTACCGATACCGGCAGTTGATAAACGATAGCCCAGAACATCAGGATTATCAGCGCGCACACCCTGCACACGCAAAATCACATCGCCGATTTTCAATCCGGCCTTAGCACCCGGCCCGTCTTTAACAAGGGCTGCGATCAAAGCGCCATAAGGCTGCTCCATCCCCAGACTATCAGCAACGTCGCGTGTGATAGTCTGGAAGGTCGCACCGATAAACGGTCGCACAAAGCTGGAATTGCCCGCAGCCGCGGCATCTACAACGGCTTTCACCATATTGGAAGGAATCGCAAATCCGATACCAATAGACCCACCCGAACGGGAGAAAATCGCCGTATTAATACCGATCAGGCTGCCTTGCATATCAATCAACGCGCCGCCTGAATTACCCGGATTAATCGCAGCATCTGTCTGAATGAAAAAATCAAAGTCAGAGATACCGACTTGCGTGCGCGATTGCGCCGAAACAATACCGCTTGTCACTGTCTGACCAACCCCGAACGGATTGCCGATAGCAAGCACCAGATCACCAACTTCCACTGCATCAGAATTGCCTAATGCCAGAACCGGAAATTTTTCTTTACCCTCGATCTTCAAAACAGCCAGATCGGATGTTTTATCGCGCAGCAAAATGCGGCTTTCATATTCGCGGCCGTCCGACATCGCCACTTTGATCTCATCGGCATCTTCAATGACGTGATTATTGGTAATCACAATACCGGATGCATCAACGATCACCCCGGAACCGAGCGATTGCTCAATGCGTGGCTTACGCTGACCAAAACTATCGCCAAACTGACGGCCAAAAAACTGTTCAAAAAACGGATCACCGGCAAAAGGTGAACTGCGTTGCTGTACCTGACGTGCCGCATAAACATTCACCACAGCCGGCGCTGTTTGTTTCACAAGCGGTGAAAAAGATGCCTGTATTTGCGCGCGGCTTTCAGGAACGGCACGCGTTACTGCGTCTTGCGCCAAGGCAGCGCTGCCAGCCGCAACAGCTGAAACCGCCATGAATGTACCAACGAGCATAGATCGCCAAGCTGTCATACGATACTCCATTCACTGTAAAGCCCAGATTATAATCTGTGATTCATGGCATAATGTAGTCGAAACTGAAGCTGTTTAAACCATGCCCGCGCATTAAATACGCAAACAAGGACAAATCGCAGAAGAATTGTGTCAAAATCTAAATCAAAAAGCTTAAAAAGAAAAAGGAGCCAGAAGGCTCCTTGATCTTATCCAGTCATGAGACTGAAAATTATGCTGCATCAGCTTCGTTAGCCTGTTCAGCTTCAACGCGGGCGAGATCTTTCGCGCCTTTTGCGTTTACATCGCGCTCAACAAACTCAACAACAGCCATAGGCGCATTATCACCATAGCGGAAGCCCGCTTTCATGATGCGAATGTAGCCGCCATTACGGGTTGCGTAACGGGTTGCGATTGTATCAAACAGTTTGCCAACCAGTTCAACGTTCTGAATAGCAGAAATAGCCTGACGACGTGCATGCAGGTCGCCACGCTTGCCGAGAGTGACAAGCTT
>JAEWHQ010000219.1 GCA_023387715.1 Pseudomonadota bacterium
TCATAAATGTGCTGCCCATCTGACCAAAGCTCAGCTTGTCTTCATTAACTTCTGCTGTGCCAAAGTAGCGGTTACAGGTGCCTGAACCACTGATGCTGCCATCTTCCTGCACGGTCAGTGTGGCTTGCGCATTGTCAATCACACCGCCATTTTGCAGGTCTTCCGCCAGCCACTCTTTGTCAAACAGGCCGGTCGCTTCGCCGGATGTTTCACTGCGGCCAACCATCACAACCTGAATGTCATATTTCAACTGCAGTTGTTCAGGGTCGAAGTTGTGATGCGTGTCATTGACAAACCACAATGTGTCACCGGCAGAAATTCTGGCTTGCAGCGCATAAGTGTGGCCCGGCTCTAATTTGCTGCTGTCATAATCAATGGAGTAGGGAATTGGCGGGCCGCTGATCGGATCGATTGTGACGTCGCTAATGATTTTTGCGGGTGCATCTGCCAGTGAAACATCGGCCAATTGGACAATGAGTTTAGCTTCCGGCGGCAACGCAATACGCTCACGATAAATCACATTGCCTTTAATGGTTTTTTCTGCGGCGACACTGACGGACGGCATGGAGGTGGTGAACACCATGGCTGCCGTGCCCGTTACACCCAAGCCCACAAGTACGGCTACTGTAACAGCAAAGTTTTTTTTCAATTTGCTTTGCATATTATCACTCAAGCTGAAAATTCTCCGCGTTGAACTCTGATTTCATTTTCTTATAAATGGTTAATCTTCATGTATAAATTATGGCAGATCAAGTTTGCGTGCCACATATTTAGATATAATCGTATTTTATTTAAAATAATCTTGATGTTTTATTTTTCCCAGCGCTTTTGTGCCTGCTCGTCACTGGTGCGGGATAAGACCCAATCACCCGTCGCACCACTTTTTAAATGTTCTTTTTTCCAGAACGGCGCATTGGTTTTCATGTAATCCATTAAAAAGCTTGCGGCCTCAAATGCGGCATTACGATGACGTGAGGCGGTTATAACCAGCACAATATTTTCACCGGGCTTAATCATGCCGAAGCGATGGATAATCCGTACCGCATCAAGAGAAAAACGCTCCTTGGCGGAGAGGGCTATTTTCTCAATTTGTGCTTCTGCCATGCCAGGATAATGTTCAAGCTCTAAAGCGTCTAAACGGCCGCTTTCATCACGGCAAAGACCGGTAAATGCAACCACAGCTCCGATATTCTTGTTTTGAGCTAGTAAGTTGGCTTGTTCCTGCGCAAGATCAAAATCATAGTTTTGAACGGAGATATGGACGGAGCTATCCATGTTAACCGCCTGTCATCGGCGGAAAAATCGCGATCTCGTCACCAGCTTGGATGGTGGCATCACTATCAGCATGCTCATGGTTGAGGGCAGTGCGCACAACGCCCTCTGCATCCAGCGCATAGGCGTAATTTTCGCCTAAGCTTTGTAAGTAGTTCAGCAGGTCGCCAATCGTTGATACAGTGTCGGGCAGGGTAATAGTTTCCGCTTCCCTGCCGATCCGCTCACGCACCCATGCGAAATAAACGAGCCTGATATCCATGGGTTTAGTCCATCATGTGTTTCAGACCAGCTCTGAAATAATCCCAGCCGGTATAAAGGGTTAGCACAGCCGAAATCCACAAGAGCGTGATACCGATTTCCGTGGTGTATGGCAGAATTTTATCACCGGCAGGGCCTGCCAGCAAAAAGGCAAGCGCAATCATCTGCGTGGTGGTTTTCCATTTTGCCAGCTGTGAAACCGGTACGCTGACTTTCAGCTCGGCCAGATATTCCCGCAAGCCCGAAACCAGAATTTCACGGCAGAGAATGATGATAGCCGCCCACAAGCTCCAGCCAGCAATGGTGCGGGCAGGATCGGCGGCAAGCAATAGCAAACAGGTGGAAACCAGCAGTTTGTCGGCAATGGGGTCAAGCATACGACCAATAGTCGAGGTTTGTTTCCATGCGCGCGCCAGATAGCCGTCAAAAAAGTCGGTAATACTGGCAATAACGAAGATCGCCAAAGCGCTCCATCGGGCAAAGTCGCTCGAATGCAGACGTCCCTCGATAAAGAAACACAGTGCCACAAGCGGAACGGCAATGATCCGCCCATATGTCAGTATGTTAGGAAGGGAAAATGCATTCTTACTCATAGATACCGCCACACCCATTCAAATTACATCCGCAGGGATATGATAGAAATCAACAGCCGCTTCAGTCTTGTCTCATTATTTCATGACATTAGCATGATTTATTAAAGAACCGATAGGCCTTGATCTTAAAATGCCCCACCTCATTCATTTCTGAAATGGTCATAAATCTGTTTCGCCATCGATTCAGAGATGCCATCAATCTGCATTAAATCAGAAAGTGCCGCTCCGCTCACAGCTTTGGCAGTTCCGAAGTGATGAAGCAAGGCACGTTTTCGTGCAGGGCCGATTCCGGCGATTTCATCAAGTGGATTTTTGACAAAAGCATTCTTGCGTTTGGCGCGATGGGTGCCGATGGCAAAGCGGTGTGCTTCGTCGCGCATCCGCTGAATGAAATAAAGCACCGGATCACGCGGTGGCAGGGTGAAATCCGGTTTGCCTTCGACAAAAAATCTTTCACGCCCTGCATCACGATCCACGCCCTTGGCGATACCAATCGCAATGACCTGATCGGCAATACCTATTTCGCCAAGAATTTGACGGACGGCACCGACTTGTCCCTGACCACCATCAATGAGGATCAGGTCAGGCCATGCCGGAAAACTATCCGTCACACTTTCAAGCAGCTCTTCTTCTGAAGAGCTGGTCGCCACATCTGCTTTTGTATCCCGAAGCCCGTGTTCTTTCACCAAGCGGCTAAAGCGGCGCTCAATCACTTCGCGCATCATGCCAAAATCATCGCCCGGTGTGATATCGGTCGAGCGGATGTTGAATTTGCGATATTGGTTTTTCACAAAACCTTCAGGGCCTGCCACAATCATGCCGCCCACGGCATTGGTGCCCATAATGTGGGAGTTATCATAAACTTCAATACGGCGCGGCACGCTCGGCAGTTCAAATGTTTCAGCCAATGCTTTCAATAGGCGTGCCTGCGATGAGGTTTCTGCCAAACGGCGCCCCAGAGCTTCGCGCGCATTGGTGAAGGCATGGTCAACCATGTCTTTTTTCTCACCGCGCTGCGGCACATTGATATAGACCCTGTGACCGGACGTGGCTGACAAGGCTTCTTCAATCAAGGATTGATCTTCCACTTCTTCGGAAAGCAGAATGAGTTTTGGACAAGGCTTATCAGCATAAAACTGCGAGAGAAAAGCGCCCAGCACTTCTGCTGCTGTCAAAGAGATGTCGGCCTTTGGAAAATAGCTGCGATTGCCCCAATTTTGTCCGGTGCGGAAGAAAAACACCTGAATACAGGTCATGCCGCCTGCCTGATGAATGGCAAAAACATCTGCTTCTTCAACAGTCTGCGGATTAATGCCCTGATGCGATTGCACATGGGAAAGGGCTGCCAAGCGGTCGCGATAGACAGCGGCATGTTCAAAATCCAGCTCTTCCGATGCTTTTTGCATGGCTTCAGAAAGGTGTTTTTTTACTGCCTGACTTTTGCCTGAGAGGAAGGATTTCGCTTCGCGCACCAGCTCATGATAATTTTCATCGGAAATTTCATGCGTGCATGGGCCGGCACAACGCTTGATTTGATAAAGCAGGCAAGGGCGGCTGCGGTTTTCTAAAAAAGAATCAGTGCAGGTGCGTAGCAAAAAGGCGCGCTGCATCGCATTGATTGTGCGTGTCACCGCGGTAGCCGAAGCAAAAGGGCCAAAATAATTGCCGTCTTTGGAGCGTGCGCCACGATGTTTGAAAATACCGGGTGCGCGATGATTGTTGGAAATCATGATGTAAGGGAATGATTTATCATCCCGCATCAGTACATTATAACGCGGGCGCAACCGCTTGATTAGATTAGCTTCGAGCAAAAGCGCTTCTGTCTCGGTGCGGGTGACGACAAATTCCATCGTCACTGTTTCATGAATCATCCGCGCAATGCGGTTGGTGTGACCGGTCGGGCGGGCATAATTGACCACACGCTTTTTCAGGTTGCGTGCTTTGCCCACATAAAGCACATCGCCGTCTTTATTAAACATACGATAGACGCCCGGATCATTGGGCAGGCGTTTGACAAATTCATTGATAACCTCGCCACCGGTCAAACCGGCAGCGGTTCCGTCATTTTCTTGTAAAGCAGAAGCCCAGACAATCGCATCAATAGCGGCACTATTGACGGGATCAGCCACCGTTTCCGGCGAACTGTCGTCAAGTTCATCCAAAATATCCTGTGGGGGTAAATCCTGGAAAGGAGTTTTCATTCATTAATGCCTGCAATGTCGGGTGTCTCCCATGCAAGGTGCTGGCCGCCATCAAGGCATAGCATCTGACCTGTCACGGATTTCAAATCCCATAAAGTTCTGATCGCTTGTCCGAATTCGCTTAAATCCGGCGCACGCTGCAACAAGACCTTGGCTACCTGCTCATTAAAATCGCGCGGGTCTTGTCGTTCGCTCGGTAAAGTCGGTCCGGGAGAAACCGCATTGACGCGAATGCGCGGAGCCAGACTTTGAGCCAATGTGCGGGTTGCCGTCCATAAAGCGGATTTAGACAATGTGTAAGAGTAAAATTGCGGGTTCAGTTTCAAAACACGCTGGTCGATAATATTGACGATCATGCCTGTTTGGTCGGCGGGTAAAGCTTGCGCCATGCTTTCAGCCAGAAAAACCGGTGCTTTTACATGCACCATAAAGTGGCGATCCCATAAGGCTTCATCAAGATGGCTAATCTGATCATTTTCAAAAAGCGATGCATTATTAATAAGAATACCAACAGAGCCGAAAGGTTGAGAGGCTTTTTTGATTAAAGAGCGCACATCCGGCATGGAAGTAAGATCGGCTTGTACTATCTCTGCCTGACCGCCGCGCGAGATAATCTCTTGTTGGAGCAATTCCGCGTCAGTTACAGAATCATTATAGTGAATGATGACCGGAAAATTATGGGCTGCCATGTCTTCAATGATGGCTTTTCCGATGCGGCGTGCACCACCGGTCACCAAAACAGGTGGTTTATTGTTATCATGGTTAGAAAATCTGGATAACACGGTAAACAAACCCTTACATTTATCAGGCGCTCAAATCAGGCATCTTAAACGAATATTTATCTACCACAAAATCATGTGGTGAAGCCAATCATTACGAAAAAGTACAATGAATTCAGCCTCTTTGCTAAATGCCATGCTTAGAGCTGATATAGTTCCTCATGCATAGCTTTACAAATAAGCCAGTTATTTCTTTGTTGCTAAAATAACACATCACATTTCAGCCATATTTTTGTCAGTTTTCCGCCACCAAAGGGGGCACAAGGCGCCTTATTTAGAAACGATGTTATGTTTGTGACAGCGAGCACATTTCGATCAGATCAGACATTCCCAAGAGCTGATGTTTCGATATGGGGTTCGTCAACGAGTTTGAATATTATCAAGGAGAATGCCATGCGCACTCTTAAATCAATTCTTATTGCTTCTGTTATTGCACTCCCAATCGCTGCTCCAGCACTTGCTGCTGATGCTATCATGGAACAGCCACCTGTTCCTGCACCAGTTGAAGTTGCTCCACAGTATGGTTGGGCTGGCGGTTATACCGGTCTTTACCTCGGTTATGGCTGGAACAAGTTCAAGACCAATGATGCAACTGTTGGCAACATCAAGTCCGACAAGTTCAAAATGGGCGCATTCGCTGGCTGGAACTTCCAGCAGGACAACATCGTATATGGTGTTGAAGGTGATGCAGGCTACTCATGGGCCAAGAAGACCAAAAACGGCATTGAAGCTAAACAGGGCTTTGACGGCTCCCTGCGTGCACGTCTCGGTGTAGATATGGGTGTTGTAATGCCTTACCTGACCGCTGGTGTTGCCGGTGCGCAGATTAAAGTAAGCGATGCAACAAGCAGCTCAAGCAAGTTCCGCGCTGGTTGGACAGCTGGTGGTGGTCTTGAAGCTAAGCTGACCGAAAATGTTCTGGGTCGTGTAGAATACCGCTACAGCGACTTCGGCAACAAGACCTACGCACTTGATTCAGGTGATATCAAGTCCAAGCTGCAGACACATGACGTTCGTCTCGGCGTTGCCTACAAGTTCTAATTCTTGAAATTCAAGACTTAGCGAAAAGCCGGACAGGAAACTGTCCGGCTTTTTTTATTGACTATGCATCATTTAAAAAGCCCGCCTGAAACAGACGGGCTTTTCAAGTCTTAAACAGCGCGTGGCAAAAACTCAGCCAGATCCGGATGCAGATCACTGAAACGCTTTTGCCAGCGCTTCAATTTTGGATATTTCTTTTCCCACCGACCTTCAAAGCGCAAAGCCAGATAGCTCATAGCTGCGGCAAGGGCGATATGACCGCCATGAATGCGCTTGCCGATCCGTGGCGGTGTTTCGTCAAGCATAGCGAGTACGCGTTCGGTTTTCTCCCACTGCTTTTCAAGCCAGGGCACATGCACTTTTTCTTCTGGGCGAAAGCGGCGCTCATAGATCTGTGTAATCAGCACATCGCAAAGACCATCGGCCAGTGCTTCAAGTTTTTCCGCATCAAGGCGCTTTTCGCTCTGGCGCGGAAACAGTTTTGAACCGGTCACGCGGTTGATATATTGAGTGATACAGCGACTGTCGAAAACCGACTGACCTTCTGCCGTAATTAGCACCGGAATTTTTCCCAAAGGATTGGCGGAAATCAAATTTTCGGGTGCAACAGAGGTGTTGACCATAACGCTTTCAAATTCCAAACCGGCATGCTTCGCCGCCATGCGCACTTTGGCACTATAGGGCGAGGTGGGGGAATAAAGGATTTGAATCAAGGCTATACCTTTTCTTCTTTGTTTAGCGTGTGGCCGGAAGCGTGACTGACCGGCTGCGGCATGAGGCGCGATCAACTGCTGCACAAGACCGCAATTGCAGGTCTTTTGTCATGCAGATGCGCACTTCCTGTAAGTAGTTTTTCTTACAGGTGACAGAAATTCCGTTGTTTTTCATTGTCGGATTGGCGGCAAGGAAAGCTTTTTCAATGAGAGCCGGATCGACGCTGCGTGTGGCGCTGACATTTTTCAGGCTTGGCGGAATGACAATCTTGTTAAATGCCTGTCGAAGTGTGGAAAAATAAGCGTCCTGGCTTAAGCCTGAACAGGTGCCATGTTTGCGCCATTGATGGCGGACTAAACCGGCAGAAGGCATAATGTCGTGTAAGGAGGCTGCAATCTTGCGCGGCACATAATTGCGCTGTTTGGCATTGCCGCCGATTGCGCAATCTTTCGGGTAGCCATTTTCATTTTGTGGCCAGAGACCATGCACCAAAAAACCGTCGCGACGGTTTATATTGCATTGCTCGCTATCATTGCCTCTGCCGTCCAGCGTACAAAAGCTTGGCGACCAGGACAGAGAAAGCACATAGAAATCAAAGCCTTGCTGGATGGCTGGTGGTGCCGGCAGGCGGTTATTGTCATTGTGAGCCTTCGGGCGCACCAATGACCAGTCAGGCTTTAAAACCGGTTCTTGCGCTTGCACAGAGGTGCTGCCGAGCAGCGCTGTACTGATAAGCAAAAGACCGCTCTGAAAAGCGGTCTTGAGATGCCATGGGCAGGATTTCACCTGCTTGAAGCGGCTAAACATGAGAATTAAAGTCCGCGTGCCTTCAGGACACTGCATGAGGCATTATAGACATACCATTTGTCATAGCCATCAACGCAGAACTCGACATTGGAGCCGAGAGTGACAAAGCCTTGGCGCTCTTCAACCAAGTACCAGACCTTGCGCTGTTGTCCGTCTGACATCACCGCTGTTGCATCGCAATAAGTGCGTTCGATCTGTGATGGATTGACCTTTGGCTCATAACGCTTGAGGCGGATATCGCCCATTGAGGAAATGGCGGTCATCGGCATATCAGTCACATGTTTGACCTGATAATCAAAGCGGGAAACAATGCGTTTTAAAACGCTCTGCTGTGAGCAGACTGATGCATCTACTACTGCTGCCGGCGATGTCGCAATATAATCGGCTGCCTGCACAGGCATAGCTGTCAGCCCTAGGAAAAGCGTTGCCACAGCAGCTGAAGCGGTGCGTGTGAATTTCGTAACACTAAGTTGCATGCCTGACATGTGCAATCCTGTTTTCAAATGTTGCAGGTAAGCATTCACTTAACCTGTCTGTCTTTATAAGGAGCGGGTCTGAAAACCCTGTATCAGCCTATTTTGCGGCAGCTTATCAAAATGATCAAGCGCCGTCACCTTCTTTGCGTATCCAGTTTAACCGGTAACCGGCACCTTTATCCTCACACAAAAGTTTTACCAGAGCAGGGAGGATGAGTTTTAATTCCTTTTCCAGCACATAAGGCGGATTGACGATGATCATTCCGGTACCGTCAAGGCGCGGCTCAAGCGATGGTGCGCGAATCTCTAATTCAGCCACCATAATTTTCTGGATGCCGGTATCGTAAAGTGCCTGATGGAACTTTTTCACTTCGCGGTGATCTTTCACCGGATACCAAAGTGCATAAGTGCCGCCGGAAAATTTTTTGTGGGCTTTTGCCAGATTACTGGCAAGGCGACCAAATTCACCACCGATTTCAAACGGCGGATCAACCAGCACCACGCCACGTTTTTCTTTTGGCGGCAGATGTGCGCCCATCGCCAACCAGCCATCCAGATGGGTGACACGAACCTGATAATCGCCATCGAAAAGTTTGGCCAGAGTTTTTACATCATTGGGATGCAGTTCAAGGGCCGATAAGCGATCTTGCTTGCGCAGCAAATGACGGGTGAGCAATGGCGAACCCGGATAATAGCGGATATCCGATGTGGTGTTTTCGGCTTTGACGGCATTGATAAACGGCGCGATCAGCGCAGTCGTCTCAGCATCAAGCTCATTATTGTCCACGGCTTCCATCAGGCGGAAAATGCCGGATTTCCACTCGATTGTTTTCGCAGCTTCCGGCCCCATCAGATCATAGAGGCCAATGCCTGCATGGGTGTCGATAACCCGAAAAGCGGCATCCTTTAATTTCATATATTCGAGGATGCGCGTCAGGATGATGTGTTTAACCACATCGGCAAAATTTCCAGCGTGATAGGCGTGACGGTAATTCATGAGAGTGCTTGTTCCATGGGATCGGAATTTCGGCAAGAGGTGAGTTGCGTGAAGGTGAATTTCAGTGCAAATAAATGACAGATTTCCAGTCTATTTAGCCGACTTCTTTTTATTCTCTTCCGTTTTACAGGCGATAACCCAAAATGGCACGCTCAACAGATACTCAGATTGCACATTCTGCATGCCCGCATGATTGTCCTTCAACCTGCGCGCTGGATGTGGAGCTGCTGGATAGTAAGACCATTGGCCGCGTCAGAGGCTCGAAGGAAAACACGTATACAGCGGGCGTTATCTGCGCCAAAGTGGCACGTTATGCCGAGCGCGTGCATCATCCTGACCGGTTGAAAAAGCCGTTGATCAGAGCGGGTGCCAAAGGTGAAGCGGTGTGGAAAGAGGCTTCATGGGATGCAGCGCTTGATCTGATTGCCGAGCGTTTCATCAAAGCGGAAGAGCAATATGGCAGCGAAGCCGTCTGGCCATATTATTATGCAGGCACGATGGGGCAGGTGCAGCGCGATTCGATCAATCGTTTGCGTCATGCCAAAAAATACTCCAACCAGTTTGATAGTTTTTGCACCAATCTGGCATGGACAGGTTATTTTGCCGGAACCGGTAGTTTGACAGGGCCTGATCCGCGCGAAATGGCAAAGTCTGATTGCGTGGTGATCTGGGGCACCAATGCGGCCGCTACGCAGGTCAATGTCATGACCCATGCCACACGTGCCCGCAAAGAGCGCGGCGCTAAAATTGTAGTCATTGATATTTATGCCAATGCCACCGTGCGACAGGCCGATATGGGCATTGTGCTGATACCCGGCACCGATGGTGCTTTTGCCTGTGCGGTGATGCATGTTTTATTCCGCGATAATCTCGCCGATTGGGATTACTTGGAAAAATACACCGATGATCCGAAAGGCTTGCAACAGCACCTGACATCTAAAACGCCGGAATGGGCAGCGCAGGTCACCGGTTTGACGGTTGCCGAGATTGAAGCCTTTGCGCATCTGATTGGCAAAACAAAAAAGACCTTCTTCCGGTTAGGCTATGGTTTTACCCGCCAGCGCAATGGTTCGGTTGCCATGCATGCGGCATTGTCAATTGCGGCGGTTACGGGGGCTTGGGCACATGAAGGCGGTGGTGCTTTCCACTCCAATTCCGGTATTTTCAAGCTGGATAAGGCCGAAATTGAAGGCAAAAGCTTTAAAGATTCCTCCATTCGCTCGCTCGATCAGTCGAAAATCGGACGTATTCTCACGGGCGACAGCGAGGCTCTTTATAATGGGCCGCCCGTAACGGCGATGCTCATTCAAAATACCAATCCGATGAATGTAACGCCGGAGCAGCGTTTGGTGCGCCAGGGTTTCGCGCGTGAAGATTTGTTTACGGTCGTGCATGAGCAATTCATGACCGATACGGCGAAAATGGCTGATGTCGTTTTGCCGGCCACGACTTTTCTGGAGCATGACGATATTTATCGCGGCGGCGGTAATCAGCATTTATTGCTGGGGCCAAAGCTGATTGATGCGGTGGGGGAAGCCAAACCAAATCTCTATGTTATCAATCAATTAGCAGATCGTTTGGGTGTCGGCCATTTGCCGGGCTTTAATATCGACGAGCAGACATTGATTGATAATATGAATGTGAAAAGCGCCTTGCCGGATTTCAACGG
>JAEWHQ010000324.1 GCA_023387715.1 Pseudomonadota bacterium
CCATAAAGGCCGGATGTTTAACCGTACCGGTGAGTGTTCCATTGGCTGATTTAATCGCGTCCGTCACCGCCTGTTCAACTGATAGGCCATAAGCAAAATCTGAAACAATCAGATACCAGCTATCATCACCACCGTTAATCAGTGCCTGTACAGGCGCATTCGAAACGGAATATGCGTTAAAAGCAAAATGCACCGTATTTGGTGAACAAGCATCACCGGTAATTTTACTCGAACCAGCGCCGGTAACAATTGCAATCTTGTCTTTTGACTTAGCAATTTCCATCACGCCAAGTGCGGCAGCAGAATTGGACAAATTAATAATCATGTCAGTGCCGTTATCATAAGCTTCACGCGCTTTGGTAACGGCAATATCCGGCTTGTTCTGATGATCGATAAAATCAATCTGAATAGGTTTATCGAATAATGTACTGCCGAAATCTTCCACGGCCATTTTAACCGCTTCCATGGCACCTTTACCGCCATAGTCAGCCGTAGGCCCTGCCAGATCTGTCATCAGTGCAATACGCACTGCATTTTCCTGAGCCTGCACCGGCATTGACAAAACTGTACCTGCCATCAAAGCCAACAAATAACCAAAAGCCTTTTTATTACTAAAGGTCTTCTTTCCTGAAGTCATTTTCATTGCATTGCCTCCCACTTTTTTATTGAGCCCCATTAATAGGCTCCTCTTTTTTTGGACGTGCAACGACACGCTTTCTTAAGCAGCAGAAAGGCTCCACAACCTTTAATCCTGAACATGAAATGTTATATGCTGCTAAGAGCGTGTGGCTGCTCCCTCAACCCACGCACAGACGGGTCACAGCCCCTCTATAGCTAAACGCTAGAATGTTGCGTATCATATGTAAAATACATATTAATCATGCAAACGATAACTAAATAGCATGGCAAGCATTTTTATGCGGGGGAGGCATAATGAAAATCCGTCAACTCGAATATTTCATGCATATCGCCAATACACTCAATATCACGCATGCAGCAGAGCGCGCAAATGTTTCACAACCGGCTCTCAGCCGTCAGCTGCAACTGCTGGAAGAAGAACTGGGCGCACAACTTGTTGAGCGTCGGTCACGCGGCGTTGCACTCACGCCCGCCGGCCAACGGCTGGAAGACCATGTCCGCTCCCTAATCCAAAATGTCGAACTCATCAAAGAAGACATTATCGCCACTGAAGCAATCCCTACCGGTACATTGCGCATCTCTACGGCTTATTCATTACGCGGGCTTTTGATCGCAGACGTGATTGCAGAGTTTCATCGCCTTTACCCACAGGTCAGCCTAGAAGTGCAGGAAGGCACTTCCATCAATGTGCGCGAATCGCTCGTAACCCATCAGGTCGATCTGGCTATTTACTCTGATCACGGCGCCTCACGCGGACTAACACGTCAAACACTCTGCTCCGAGGCACTGGTCCTGCTGGCACATGCCGATGCAAAACTCTCCATGGACACACCTGTCCCCGCCTCTGCTCTCACCTCTCTCGATCTGGTGTTAACCGCTAGCCCAAACGGCTTGCGTCGTGTGGTTGACGAACTTCTGCCACCCGGACAACAGGCACAGACGCCGCCCATTATCGTGGAAACAAACTCTATCATCATCGACCTTGTCGCACGCGGGCGCCTCCACAGTATTCTGCCCTATAGCGCTACCCATATGGCCTATAAACGCGGTGAAATTTCTATTGCACCGATTAAAGGCATGAGCTGGCCTTGGACAATGGCAAGCTCGCGTGACAGACCAACCACTGCCGCCATGCGTGTTTTTTGTGATTTAGTTTTTGCATATACGCATCAACGTGTTGAAAGCGGGGAATGGAAAACAGCGGAATTACCACCTACAAACTAACGACTGTTTTGCCGGAATTCTGGCGCTTTTCGACTATCCGCTTAAGAGCCAGACATAGCTTTATTGCCTAATAATAATTCTGTCATAACCAAAAACTATTTCTGACATATCTTCATTGAGTTTGTTCTTCGTGATCAAAAATGCTTGCGTAAGCGAAATGGCTGCATCCAGGAGGGGTGCAGCCTGATGATCCGGGAGGAAAACTCGTGGCAAAAAATGCCCCCATCGCCGCACGCGGCACTTCGAACACCGATAGTCAAATCACAGCTGCATCGACGCAGCGCATCAACCGCAATGTGCCGGATTTAAGCCGCGACGATATGATCTCGCTGGCACGCACCATGCTGCTGATCCGTCGTTTTGAAACCCGCGTTGAAGAACTTTTCAAGCTTGGAATCATCAAAGGAACCGCACATTCTTCTGCCGGTCAGGAAGCAATTGCCGCTGGTGCATGTTTTTCGCTTAACAAAAATGATTTTATCACCACTCACCATCGCGGCC
Source organism: Pseudomonadota bacterium (assembly GCA_023387715.1). Lineage (GTDB taxonomy): Bacteria > Pseudomonadota > Alphaproteobacteria > Rhizobiales > Rhizobiaceae > Paenochrobactrum > Paenochrobactrum glaciei. Next base: position 2,365 of record JAEWHQ010000324.1, read on the forward strand.
ATGGCCACTGCATCGCCAAAGGCGCCGACTTAAATGGTATGATGGCCGAACTTTTTGGTCGCGTTGACGGTATTTGCGGCGGCATTGGCGGCTCCATGCATGTCGCCGATATCGACCTTAATATTCTTGGAGCCAACGGCATTGTCGGCGCAAGCATGGGACTTGGTGTCGGCGCAGCACTTGCTGCCAAGCAACGCGGTTCAGATGATGCAGGCATTGCTTTCTTCGGCGATGGCGGTTCCAATGAAGGCATTTTCCACGAGGCGCTCAATCTGGCAGCTCTTTGGAAATTGCCGATTATTTTCTTCTGCGAAAACAATTTTTATGGCATGTCAACACCATTTGAACATGCGACCGCCGGTGGTACTGTTGCAGGGCGCGCGCAATCCTATGGTATTCCAGGTGAGCGCATTGACGGTAATGATCCGGTCGCCGTTTATGCAGCTGTTGCAGAGGCTTTGGCGCGTGCACGTGCCGGTGAAGGCCCGACTTTAATCGAAGCAGTAACTTACCGTCATGGCGACCACTCAGTGCGTGGAAATCTGCTGGGCTATCGCTCAGATGATGAAATTCAAGAATGGCTCAATGTTGATCCGTTAAAACGCATTCAGCAACGCTTGGCTAAAGACTGGAACTTCGATGAGGCTGCTTTTGCAACGCTAGAAGCTGAAACCAATGAAATAATTGAAGAGACAGTGCGCTTTGCGGAAAAATCCGCAGAGCCTGAGCTTCAGTCACTCTTTGACAAAGTGTTGGCACCCGAACGTGTTCCGGCTCCACCACCGGCACCAGGAACCCGTGAGATCACCTATGTTGAAGCTATTCGCGAGGCCATTTCACAAGCCATCGAAGCGGATGAAACCGTCTTTTTGATGGGAGAAGATGTCGGCCCTGTTGGCGGTACTTTTGGTGTCACCCGCGGCCTTTATGACAAATTCGGCGGTGACCGCATCATGAATACACCTATTTCTGAAGGTGTTATTGCCGGTGCAACGGTAGGTGCTGCTTTATCCGGCCGACGCCCGATCGCCGAGATCCAGATTTTTGACTTTGTCACATTCATGATGGATCCGATCGTTAATCAGGCAGCCAAATTACGTTTCATGCTTGGTGGCAAGGCCAATGTTCCGCTGGTCTTCCGGGGGCCCCAAGGTGGTGGCATCCGTCTTGCTGCCCAGCATTCCCAATCTTTGGAAGCATGGTTTGCTCATATTCCGGGGCTGACCGTTCTGGCACCTTCCACCCCTTATGATGCCAAAGGCTTACTGACATCGGCGATCCGCAGCAATAATCCGGTTATGTTCCTTGAGCATAAACTGCTTTATTTGGGTGGTGCGGCTGCGGTTCCTGAAGAACCCTATGAGATCGAAATCGGCAAAGCCGATATCAAACGTGAGGGCACCGACATTACCGTGATTGCAACACAGGCTATGGTGGAGCGCGCCCTTTCTGCTGCCCAGACGTTGGAGCGTGAAAATATCAGTGTTGAAGTCATTGATCCACGCAGTCTGCGTCCATTGGACATGGATTGCTTTATCCGTTCTGTGAAGAAAACCAGCCGTTGTCTTGTTGTCCATGAAGCCTGGAAAACCGGCGGTTTGGGTGGTGAGATTGCCGCTCAAATCAATGAGCAGGCTTTTGACTGGCTTGATGCGCCTGTCGAGCGTCTGGGGACATTAGAAGTTCCAATGC
>JAEWHQ010000005.1 GCA_023387715.1 Pseudomonadota bacterium
ACAATTGGGATAATGACAAATATTCGATCTATGGTGAGGGATCTGTCAATACCAGCCTGCAACACTTTGGCGATAGTTATAATTACAAAGGCACACTCGGTGTGAGAGTGAAGTGGTAAGTCTTTAGAAACCGCATTTAGACAGAGTTGAAAGCGGGGCTTTATCAAAAGCCCCGCTTTTTACGTATCCGGTTCTGTTGCCAGCAATTCGGTGCATAATTGATGTGCAATATCTGAAATATCAGGGTTAGTGATCAACCAATAACCTTTGTTGCTGGTCAAGGTAATTTCGCAAGCAGGCACTAGCTGCCCACGTTTGAAGGCGCCATCTGTCAAGCCCGCCCAACCAAGTGCTACACCTTGATTGGCAATCGCTGCCTCCAGCACGAGGTTATAAGTATTAAAGACCAGACCGGTATGGTCATCATCAATCTCTTGATGGATCTCGTCGAGCCAGCTTTCCCATGTGTACCAACGGTTCCCTTGTAATGTGTCCAGATGCAGAAGAGGTGCGTGGCTTAAACCTTTGCCATGTGGGAAAGGACCATGGTGACGCAGAAATTCGGGTGAACATACGGGGGTGACAGCCTCGGTAATAAAGGGAACCGCATTGGCCGGAAAGTCTTCACGCCCACCAAATAAAATTGCAATATCGGCTTCTTTGTAATTGTTTGCTTGTAACATGGAGGAGGCCGTAATGCGGACATCCACGCTTGGATGCTGAGGGCGGAATTTTGCCACGCGCGGCATCAGCCAAAAGGCTGCAAATCCATAATCTGTTGCAATACGCAAACCCGGTGTGCGCTGCCGTCGTTTGATTTGCTGAAGTGCTTCGTCAATGCCGTCCAGTCCTTGACTAACAGCGCTATAAAGTATGTTGCCTTCCGGTAAAATTTCAACGCCGCGCGCCCGTCTGGCAAAGAGAGCAACGCCTAAACGCTCTTCAAGCCGTTTTATTTGATAACTTACAGCAGGCTGCGTCATACCTAGTTCGCGCGCAGCAAGGGTCAGATTTTCTAACCGTCCGACGGCTTCAAAAACACTCAGACTGCCAAGATCCCAAGATGGCGAAGCCATAAACAACCTTTATTTCTATCATAAAAAATCAATGTCTTTTCCCTTATCCTTAAAGATGTTTTCTTTAAAGGCAGAAAGCAAGTCATAACCAAATTTGATTTTGCGTAATCTTTTGAGTGGAAGCCAGACAGAGGAATATGAATGCGCTATCTCAAACTGACAGCACTAGCATTGGCAGGGTTCACAGGCTTGACCGGCGTGGCCGCTGCAGCAGACCCTGCGGCATGCGAAACAATCCGTTTATCGGATCCGGGCTGGACAGACATCACCTCAACAAATTCGGTCGCGAGTGTCTTGCTTGATGGGCTTGGCTATAAAGCTGATGTTAAAACCATGTCTGTGCCGATTGGTTATGAAGCTCTGAAAACCGGCAATATTGACGTATTTTTGGGCAATTGGATGCCTGCACAGCAGAAATTCCGTGATGATCTCGACAGTTCAAAAGCTGCCGAAATTCTGGTTAAAAATCTGGCGGGCGCTAAATTTACGCTGGCCGTACCTGATTATGTCGCGCAGGAAGGCATTAAAGATTTTGCTGATTTAAATGCCCATGCGGATAAATTCAGTAAAGAAATTTACGGCATTGAACCGGGTGCACCGGCTAATCAAAACATTGAAAAAATTCTTGCCAATAAAGATTTGAAGCTGGACGGCTGGAAGCTTGTTGAATCAAGCGAACAGGCGATGCTGGCGCAGGTTGAGCGCAAGAATAAAAACAAGCAGTGGGTTGTTTTTCTGGCGTGGGCACCGCACCCGATGAACACCAAGCTGAATATTGAATATCTTGCCGGTGGCGATGATTATTTCGGCCCTAATTATGGTGGCGCAGAAGTTTATACGCTGTCGCGTACCGGCTGGGCAGAACAATGCCCGAATGCGGCCAATTTTTTCAAACAGCTGACTTTCACGGTTGATATGGAAAATGAGCTGATGGATAAAATCCTCAATGATGGTACGGAAGGCAAAGTGGCCGCTAAAACATGGCTGAAAGCGCATCCGGACGCACTCGATAAATGGCTCGATGGCGTTACTACTTTTAAGGGTGAGCCGGGTGTGGCTGCAGTAAAGGCTAAACTCGGCCTTTAAACTGTGCTATAGAATTTTGTAACAGGCGGGCATTTCTGATGTCCGCCGTTTTACATTATAATTACTCGTTAGTGATGGTTTTAGCTCAATGAAAAAGCCGAATATTCTTGTTTTGATGGCGGATCAGTTCAACGGAACATTCTTTCCGGATGGTCCTGCGGATTTCTTGCATGCTCCGCATTTGCGCAAGCTTGCTGAACGCTCCGTGCGCTTTGCCAATTGTTACACGGCAAGCCCGCTTTGTGCGCCGGCACGTGCTTCATTTATGTCGGGGCAATTGCCATCACGCACAGGCGTTTATGATAATGCCGCGGAGTTTTCGTCAGAAATTCCGACCTATGCGCATCATTTGCGCAATGCCGGTTATCAGACCGCTTTGTCAGGCAAGATGCATTTTGTCGGCCCTGATCAGTTGCACGGTTTTGAACAGCGTTTGACCACCGATATTTATCCGGCAGATTTTGGCTGGACACCGGATTATCGAAAGCCCGGTGAGCGTATTGATTGGTGGTATCACAATCTGGGCTCTATTACCGGCGCAGGAACAGCTGAAATTACCAACCAGCTCGAATATGATGATGAAGTGGCTTATCAGGCAGAAGCCAAGCTTTATGATCTGGCACGCGGACATGATGAGCGTCCGTGGTGCTTGACGGTGAGCTTTACTCATCCGCATGATCCTTATGTGGCACGCAAACGGTTTTATGATCTTTATGCGGATATTCCGCAACTTGATCCGAAAATTGAACCATTAAAACCGGAAGACATTGATCCGCACAGCGAAAGATTGCTTCGTGCTTGCAAGGCCGAAGATTATGCTTTGAGTGCTGAGCAGATCAGAACGGCCCGACAGGCTTATTTTGCCAATATTTCCTATGTGGATGAGAAAATCGGCAATTTGCTTGATGTGCTTGAGCGCTGTGGCATGAGCGAAAATACATTGATTGTATTTACATCGGATCATGGCGATATGCTGGGTGAACGCGGTCTGTGGTTCAAAATGAACTTTTTTGAAGGTTCTGCCCGTGTGCCCCTGATGATCGCGGCTCCGCAACTCAAAGCAGCATTGGTTGAAGAGGCCGTCTCTACTTTGGACGTGCTGCCGACCCTGTCGGATCTGGCGGGTATTGATCTTCATGGCATTATGCCTTGGACAGATGGTATGTCGCTTGTGCCTGTTGCCAAGGGTGAGGCTCAACGTGGCGTAGTGCCGATGGAATATGCGGCTGAAGGTACAATCGCGCCCATGGTTTCATTGCGTGAGGGGGATTGGAAACTGAACCTTTGCCGTGCTGATCCGCCACAATTGTTTAATTTGCAAAATGATCCTGATGAGTTGAGTAATCTAGCAGGCCAAGCCGACTATCAGGAGGATTTGGCACGTCTGATGAAACTTGCAGAAGAGCGCTGGAATCTCGAGCTATATGATACACAAGTACGCGCCAGTCAGGCACGTCGCCATGTGGTTTATCCGGCATTGCGTAATGGGGCTTATTATCCTTGGGATTATCAGCCGCTGCAAAAAGCATCTGAGCGCTATATGCGCAACCATATGGACTTGAATGTGCTGGAAGAAAATCAGCGTTTCCCGCGTTAAGATGGAATAAAATAGAAAGCCACCGGATCATTAATTGATCCGGTGGTTCTTATTTACCTTGGATGGTTTCTGTCTTGTAAGCTTCGCTTAGTGCCCATTGGCGAAATATTTCCAATTGCGGTGACTTTTTTTGTCCGGACTGTGTTGTAAACCAATATGAAACGGGACTGTCATATTGAAGATTTAGCGGATTAATCAGCTGACCGCTTTCTAGTTCATCCAGTATAAGGC
>JAEWHQ010000145.1 GCA_023387715.1 Pseudomonadota bacterium
CTCTGCCATTGCACTGGCAAGCTTGCAGGTGAGTGCGCATATAGATCGTGCGAATTTCACCAGCCAGTCCCATGATGCACCTGATGCTGCTGCCATTCAAACAATGCTGAATGAAGCACGCTCCGCATTGCATATCAGTGATGCCATTTCTTTGGTTATTGCGGATGAAAACAATCAGGTGATGACCGGCTCAGGCCTGCACACCAGTGGTTTGAAAAACATTGCTGAACAGGTTTCTGAAAGCCAGCCTTTGTTGCTGTTTGGCGATAAAGCGGGCGTTATGGAAGTCGGTATTGATGGCGAGACAAGCTTTGCCTCCCTCACCCATCCAACTTTCATGCGTAACCTGTCCGTGCTGGCTTATGAGCCAAAGCAAACCATTTTTGCTGAATGGCGTAAAACAGCTTCGCTGAACCTGACACTTTTTGCAGGCACATCCGGTGTTATGCTTGCCATTCTTTATGCCTATTTCAGCCAGGCAGCGCGTGCGCGTGAAGCTGATGATCTTTCTCAACAGATCCAGTGGCGCATTGATATGGCGCTTGCTCGCGGCCGTTGTGGCTTGTGGGATTGGGATATGGTGCGCGGTCGCATCTATTGGTCGCGCTCCATGTACGAGATGCTCGGCTATGAATCTCAAGACAGCATTTTGGCATTTGGAGCCGTAGCAGCCATTGTTAATCCCGATGACGGCGATCTTTATGATATTGCCAAACAGGCTGTCGCCGGTGAAATTTCGCAAGTCGATAAAGTCTTGCGTATGCGCCATGCCGATGGCTCCTGGGTGTGGATGCGTGTGCGTGCAGAAGTTGCCACCGAAGGCGACCCGCATCTGGTTGGTATCGCATTTGACGTCAGTGAACAGCATCGATTCGCACAGGCCACTGCAGAAGCAGATATGCGCATCCGTGAAGCAATTGAAAACATTTCTGAGGCCTTCGTTCTCTGGGATGCTAAAGACCGTCTGGTGATGTCCAATTCCAAATATAATGAATATGCCGGACTTGAGGCTTCCGCTTTGCGTCCCGGCGTAATCCGCCAGCAAATCGAGCCGTTAATCCGCCCTGTCGCATTTGAACGCCGCATGGCCAACGAGCATAATCGTGCTGGTGCAGAAACCTACGAGCGTCAATTGAGTGATGGTCGCTGGCTACAAGTTAACGAACGCCCGACACAAGATGGCGGACTGGTTTCAATCGCAACTGATATTACGCAGCTAAAACTGCATCAGGAGCGCATGGTTGAAAGTGAAGGCCGTCTGATGGCGACCATTCACGATCTTTCAGTTGCCCGTAAAGGCGAAAAAGACCGTGTCCGCGAATTGTCCGAATTAGCACGCAAATATGCCGCTGAAAAGGAACGTGCAGAAGGCGCAAACCGTGCCAAGTCCGAATTCCTTGCCAATATGTCTCACGAGCTGCGCACACCTTTGAATGCCATCATCGGCTTCTCAGAAATGATTCAGGCCGGCACCTTCGGCCCGCTCGGCTCCGATCGCTATGAAGAATATATCAATGATATTCATTCAAGCGGCAACTATCTGCTGAACGTGATCAACGACATTCTGGATATGTCGAAAATTGAAGCTGGTCAGTTCTCGCTCGATCATGAAAAGATTGATCTCTGCCCGCTGATTAACGAAACTGTTCGTATGATCTCACTACAGGCAGAAGAGAAGCATATTCAGGTTCACACCCAAATTGCGGATCGTCTGGCACTTCACGCCGATCGTCGCGCTGTTAAACAAATCCTGATTAACCTTTTGTCCAACGCGGTCAAATTTACCGGTTATGACGGCCATATTACTGTGCGTGCACACCAAACACAGGCAGCTCTTTTCATCACCATTCAAGATACCGGCTGCGGTATTCCGAAATCAGCATTGAAGAAAATCGGTCAGCCATTTGAACAGGTGGAAAACCAGTTCACTAAGTCTCATACAGGTTCTGGCCTTGGCCTTGCGATTTCTCGCTCACTGGCTGAGTTGCATGGCGGAACGCTGCGTATCCGCTCCACCCAAGGTGTCGGCACAATTGTTTGCGTGCGTATCCCTGACCGCTCAGCTCAAAACGAAATCACACAAGCTGCGTAAAAGCTGCACGGGCATCAACTGAATATTCATTCAGCTGATATTCCAGCACTCGTAAATCCGGCAATTGTGCAACCTGACACAAAAGCTCGACCATGCCGGGTAGAAATTCTTCAGGATTGAAATCATCGCCTAAGCACAGACGAATGGTCTGGCTTAAATTGGTGTAAAGCTGACAGATTTCAGTAAGCTTTTCGCACATATCCGCAGAGGCAAATTCCAGCTTCATGTGGTGTAAAATGGCCTGTGTTGTCATACCAGAGGGCTTCACAGTCACCTGCCCCGTTAATACGGCATATTGAGCGATGAATTCTAAATCCATCATACCGCCGGTTTTTAATTTAAAATCCCAAATGTGACGTGCAGGTTTTTCTTCCTCCACAAGGCGACGCATTTTCTGAACATCTTCAGCAATTTTAGCGCCATCTCGCGGCATAGACAAAACATCGCAGATGATGTTTTCAACCCGTAAGGTCAGCTCTTCATCACCTGCAATAGGCCGCGCACGGGTGAGTGCCATATGCTCCCATGTCCACGCCTCCTGTCGCTGATATTTATCAAAAGAACTCACATGAGTTGCGACAGGCCCCTTATTGCCGGATGGACGCAAACGTAAATCCACCTGATATAAAATCCCTTCCGCAGTCGGCGCAGATAAGGCCGCCACCAAGCGCTGTGTCATGCGCATATAATATTGCGACACATGTAATGGCTTTTCACCATCCGAATATTCAACCTCTTCAGGGTGATCGTAAAGCAGGATCAAATCGACATCCGAGCTCCCAGTCAATTCACGACTCCCCAGTTTACCCATCGCAAGCACCGTGGTTTTCCCACCCGTGATCTTGCCGTGCCGTCTGCCAAACTCTTCTTCGACAGCCTCCATTGCACGCGTAATCATCAGCTCTGCCAGATCAGAAAAGGCTTTCCCCGCCCGCACGCCGTCAATGGCGCCGGTCAATAAGCGGATACCAATCAAAAAGCGATGTTCGGCAGCAAAAATACGTAAGCGATCCAAGATATCTTCATAGATACTGGCTGAACCCAAAAAGGCTTTGAGCCGCGTTTCCAAATAGTTAAGCGTCGGCATTTCTGCAAAAATTGCCGGATCCAGCAATCCGTCAAAAATATGCGGTTTACGGGTGATAATATCCGCCATTCGTGGCGCAACACTCATCACCAAAACTAACAGTTTCAACAAACGCGGATTGGTTTGTAAAAGTGAAAAAAGCTGAATACCAGCAGGCAAGCCTTGCAAGAAACTATCAAAGCGCACCAATGTATCATCAGCCTGTTTGGTTTCCGCAAAAGCTTGCAACAAGGCCGGAGTGAGTTCTGTCAAACGCTCACGCGCTTCTGCCGATTGCGTGGCGCGGTAGCGGCCAAAATGCCAGCCCCTGATAATTCTGCAAATGTCGGAAGGCCGTTGGAACCCCATTTTTGACAGGGTTTCAATCGTACCCGGATCATCATCTTCACCGGTAAAAACTAAATTGCCCGCATCATTGCCAAGCTCAGCAGCTTTTTCAAAAAGCACAGCATAATGTTTCTCAACTGTCTTCAGACAATGCAGCAGATTTTTGGTGAAGGTCAAAACATCAGCATACCCCATCAGATGAGCAATGCGTGCCAACCCTTCATCATCTTCAGGCAATGTGTGACTTTGCTCATCATTCACCATCTGAATGCGATGCTCTACATCGCGCAAGAAGCTATATTGCGCTGTCAGATCATCGCGGGCCTGCAAAGTAATCCAGCCGAATTCTGCTAATATTTGCAGCATCGCAATCGTTTGTGAGCCACGCAGTTGCGGAAAACGTCCGCCAGCAATCAGCTGTTGGGTTTGCACAAAAAACTCGATCTCGCGAATACCGCCACGGCCTAATTTTACATTATGTCCGTGAATCGCAATATGGCCATGCCCTTTATGGGCATGGATTTGCCGCTTGATTGAATGAACATCTGCAATCGCTGCATAATCGAGATATTTGCGCCAGATATAAGGAGAAAGCTCTTGCAAGAAAGCATTGCCAGCTTTGATATCGCCCGCGACAGGACGCGCCTTGATCATCGCGGCACGTTCCCAGTTCTGCCCGCGCCCTTCATAATAATGCAGGGCAAAACCAAACGGAATGGCCAGCGGCGTCGAACCCGGATCGGGGCGTAATCTCAAATCCGTGCGAAAAACATATCCATCCACTGTGCGCTCCTGCATGATGCGCAGCAAACGTCGGGCAAGGCGTGAAAATGTTTCAACGCATTCATAAGGATCACCGATAAAAGGACTTTGTTCGTCAATCAGAATAATCAGGTCAATATCAGAGGAATAATTAAGCTCGCAAGCACCAAACTTGCCCATCGCCAAAACAATCCAGCCACAATCCTTTTCCGGATTATCCGGATCGGACAATGTGATTTTTCCTTTTGCCGCCGCATCCCGCAACAAAAAACGCACCGTCGCACCCAGGCAGATTTCTGCTAAATCAGTGATCCATTGGGTCGTAGCCGCTGTATTGAAAAGTCCAGCCAGATCACAAAGTGCGATCAATATATGCGCTTTGTTTTTACCGCGTCTTAAACCAGCCATCAGGCTGTTCTCAGTCGCACCCTCACCGGTACCGCATTGTTTAATATCAGCAAAGATATCACTCAAAATCAATTCTGGTGAGGTACTGCCTAACTTTGCTAAAACTTCCGGAAAGCGCAGCAAATAATCCCGGATATAAGGGGATAGATCAAGCACAGAGCCAATAAAACCGGCCGCACTTTCATCAGCCAATAAGGATGTTAGCCCAACAAGGTTTTCTTCTTCCGCACGCTTTTGCAGCTCATTTAAATATTGCTGCGCTGCCTGCACATCTACCGGTGTCAGAACGCGCTGCAACCGATGAAAAAATAAATGCCCTGCCGTGTCTGATGCCATTCATCACCAAATTATGCTTAAGATTCAGCTCTCCGAATGACGCGGGAACTCCAGAACCACGCGCAATCCGCCCTCACCTTCAGATAAAACATTATCCTCCAGTGTCAGGCTGCCACCGTGCAATTTCATAACCGCCTTGGCAAGACTTAATCCAAGCCCAGAACCTGGTTGTGTGCGGCTTTCTTCCAAGCGCACAAACCGCTCTGTCACCTTCTCACGCATATCAGCGGCAATGCCTGGGCCATTATCGGCGACAAAAATACGCAACAGCTTGTCATCCACATCCATACCGACATGTACCTTGGCAGGTTTTTCATCGGATGCGGCATATTTAATGGCATTATCGACGAGATTGGAAATGGTTTGCGCTATCAGTTCACGGTTAAAGCGAATAGGTGTTTCACTTAGATCACCAAGTTCCAGATCAACACCGGCATCCTCTGCCACCGGCTCATACATTTCCACCACATCGCGTAATATTGGTGCCACCGGCTGAACGGCAAAGTTTTCTGCCGAGAACCCAGCTTCAAGACGCGAGATCATCAAAATAGCATTGAAGGTCAAAATCAGCTGATCTGATTCAACAATAATGGATTCCAACGCCTCATGATAATCCTGCGTTTTCTTTTTGCCGGAAAGTGCAGCCTCCGCCCGGTTGCGCAATCTTGTCAGCGGTGTTTTCAAATCATGGGCAATATTGTCTGAGACATGTTTCAGCCCCTCATTTAGCTCCTGAATACGCGCCAACATGATATTTAAATTGCCGGACAGACGATCAAATTCATCGCCGGAACCATTAACCGGTAAGCGTCCGGACAAATCACCATCCATAATGCGTTGAGAAGCGGTTGAAACATCACCGATGCGCTTAAGCGCTTGCCGCCCGACAAAGAACCAGATCAAAACTGCGCCGATCCCCATAATCGCCAATGCGAGCATAAGCGAACGCTGGATGATGTCACGAATACGATCTGAATCGCTTAAGTCACGTCCGACCATCACACGCATGCCATTTGGCAATGCAATCACCACCGCAATGGCACGATGCTGGCGCTCAGTCAGCTGATCGCCATATCGGTTATAAAGGAAAGAACGTTCAACAAAGCCATCCGTATCCAACACGCCCGGCTCAATGCTTTCCACATTGCCGGCAAGAATGCGGCCGGTGACATCAGCCACAAGATAAAGATAAGCACCCGGCTGGCGGGAGCGATAATCAATGCTTCGAACAAGAGCTGGAATGCCGCCGCGATTATAGGTCTTGCCAATATTGATGACTTCTTCATTCAATGCTTGACGCGTTTGCCCTTCAAGCAGAGAGGCTGAAAGCGTCGTCATATAAAGAATGATCACAACTGAACCGACAAAAAACAACAGCAAATAAAGCGCAGAAAGACGCGCTGCTGTTGTTTTCATAATCGCGGAAAACCAACTCATTTTAAATAATCACTTAGCTTTGGCACGCGGTGCGTTTTCGGCTTTCAGCATATAGCCAGCCCCGCGAATTGTATGAAGCAAAGGCTGATCAAAGCCTTTTTCAATCTTGCTGCGCAAACGTGAGATGTGGACATCAATCACGTTGGTTTGCGGATCGAAATGATAATCCCAGACATTTTCCAAGAGCATTGTGCGTGTCACCACCTGTCCGGCATGACGCATCAAATATTCAAGCAAACGAAATTCACGCGGCTGCAAAGCAATATCAATGCCGCCACGGCAAGCACTATGCGAAAGGCGATCAAGCTCCAGATCACCAACGCGGTAAATTGTTTCGGCTTCACGCGGATTGGAGCGACGCTGCAACACTTCCACGCGGGCAAGAAGTTCAGAAAAAGCATATGGCTTGGTGACATAATCATCACCACCGGCACGAAGGCCGGTCACACGGTCATCCACCTGCCCAAGCGCAGAAAGAATGAGTACCGGCGTTTCATTGCCTTGTGCCCGCAGGCCTGCAACAACCGATAATCCATCACGACGCGGCAGCATACGATCAACAATCAAAACATCATAATTACCGGTTTCAGCCAAAGCCGCACCGGTTTCGCCGTCACCGGCAATTTCAGTCATATGTCCGGCTTCAGAAAAAGCTTTCTGTAAATAACGCGCAGCTTCACTGTCATCTTCAATGACTAAAATTTTCATATCCGGCCTTCCCCATAAAATATTGGCGGGCTACCCAGCCCGCCAATTTGATTTTTAGTTCAATCAGCCCTGATCAACAGGCAGTGCAACGAAGCGGCTCTGATCGTTGTTTTGCAACTGAAGCAAAACAGCCTTTCTGCCGGATTTCACTGCTTCAGCAATGGCATTATTGATATCTTTTACCGTTTTGACCGGCTTGTTATTGACCGAAGCAATCACATCGCCAGAGCGGATACCGCGATCAGCTGCATCACTGTCCGGATCAACATTGGTGATCACCACACCATCATTACTTTCCGATGGAACAACAGTCAGGCCGTAGCTATCAAGGGTTTCACCTTCGCTTGGTGTCTGTGTTGCAGTGCCGTCAGAGCTTTTCTGATCATCAGGCATACCGCCGATAGTTACCTTGATGGTCTGCGCTTTCTGGTTGCGCCAAATAGTAAATTCAGCAACTTCCTTCGGTGCAATATTGCCAACCTTACGTGCTAAATCACGGCTGTCTTCAACAGTTTCACCATTGATGGCAGTGATGACGTCACCAGCCTGAATGCCTGCCTTCGCAGCCGGACCATCGGCCTGCGGTGCAGCAACAATTGCACCCTTTGCTTCAGCAAGGCCAAGTGAGTCTGCCATTTCCTTATTCACCGGCTGAATTTGAACACCAATCCAGCCACGCTCAACCGAGCCGGACTTAATCAGCTGATCAACAACCTGTTTGGCTGTGGAGGCAGGGATTGCAAAAGCAATACCAACGCTACCTCCGGAAGGTGAGAAGATAGCAGTGTTAATACCGATGACCTGACCGGTTAAATTGAAGGTCGGACCGCCGGAGTTACCTTTGTTAACGGCCGCATCAATCTGGATGAAGTCATCATAAACGCTGGCACCAATATCACGACCACGTGCCGAAACGATACCCGCGGTTACAGTGCCACCCAAACCAAACGGATTACCAACAGCAACTACCCAATCGCCTACGCGGACATTATTGTCATCGCCAAGGGCAACATAGGTAAATTTGGTTTTTGGCTCATCTACTTTCAGAACCGCCAAATCTGTACGCGGATCAGTACCGATCAATTTAGCGTCGAGTTCTTTACCGTCATCCAAAACAACAGAAAAAGAATCGCCGGAAGTTACGACGTGATTATTGGTGACAACATATCCATCTTCAGAGATGAAGAAGCCTGACCCTTGTGAAACGGGACGGGCATGACCTGGGCGGCCTTCACCGCGTTTACCTTTGCGCTGCTCCGGACGCTGCTTCTCACCCTGTGGGCCAAAGCCGAAATCACGGAAGAAGCGCTTCAACGGATGACCGTCTGGCAGCTGATCAAAACCTTGCCCAAAAAACTGCGGGCCGGAATTATCTACTGGCTGAACCTGACTTTTCACCCGTACACTAACAACAGCAGGGCGCACTTTTTCTACCAGATCAGCAAAGCCAGGCTGCGCAGCAGCGGTTACTGTCACTGGTTCTGCATAGGCAGAAATAACTGGAGGAAGAGCAAAAATGCCGCCTGTCACAGTTGCAGTCAATGCAATGGCGGCAACGCTTTTACGAAAGTAAGAATTTTTGACTATGGACACAATCTTCTCCTTGGGAGGGAACCCGATTTAATCTTATGTCAGTCAATATAGGTTGCAGAACCTTACCACTCAATTTCCAACAGATGAAATTTTGGTAAGGTTTGCAAAAATCTCATTTATTCTCTTTTAAAATCTGCTGAAGTCGCTTTTCTTCGGCTTCTGTCAATGGCTCGTCATTAACAGGAACAGTTTTCTTACGCTTTGAAAACAACAGCAAACTGCTGCCTCCAATCAATAGCAACACGACCGGAAAGCCCCAAAGAAGAACCGTGCGTGCATTCAGGCGCGGTTTCAGCAGAACAAATTCGCCATAACGATCAACAACATAATCTAACACGTCTTGATCACTATCACCCGCTGTCAGCCGATCACGCACAAGAATACGCAAATCACGGGCAAGTTCTGCATTGGAATCGTCAATCGATTCATTTTGGCAGACCATACAGCGCAAACCCGCCGATAAAGTGCGGGCGCGCTTTTCAAGAGCCGGATCAGACAGCACCTCATCGGGATTAACCGCGAATGCAGGTGCAATCTGGAAAGAGAGAAACAAGCTTATGAGAAGTGCTGTCGTCTTCTTGTTGATTAACAACCCCATCAGGCACTCCGCACCGCTGTTTTGCCGTTTGCTTTGTTTTTAGTCTTGCTTTTCGCTGGCGCGCCGACACGAAGACGGCGATCAAGAAGCGAGATAAACCCACCCAACATCATTACCAATGTTCCGTGCCAGATCAGTGTTACAAATGGCTTCCACCAAATGCGCACAACAATCGAACCATCAGCAGCATCATCACCAAGAGCAACATAAACCTGATTGAAACCACGTGTGCTGATGCCGGATTCTGTTGTCGGCATCTGACGTGCAGGATAAAAACGCTTGGCAGCAATGATTGTACTTAAAGGTTTACCTGCATTATTGAGCAGCGTGAAACGACCCTGATTTTCCGTGTAGTTAGAACCGCTAACCGGCGACACGCCTTCAAAGCGTAGCTGGTAGCTGGAAACTTCCGTAACATCACCAGGTGCCATAGTCAGCACACGTTCATTACCAAATGTGCTGACACCGACGATACCAAGCAAAGTGATACCAAGGCCGATATGTGCCAGTGCAGTTCCGTAAACCGAACGCGGCAGACCGATCAAACGCGAGAATGCAACCTTAGGCGCAACCTTGCCAATACCTGCTTTCAGGTAAAGATCAGTCAGGCTACCGAAAATAACCCAGAATGCCAAACCTATACCGAAGGCTGCCATGACGGATTCGCCACGGGTGAACCAGATCACCAGTGCAACAACTACCAACGTAATTGCAAAAGCCACCATCAATCGCTGCGACACCGCATAAAGATCACCACGCTTCCATGCCAGCAACGGGCCAAAAGGCACAGCGATCAGCAACGGGATCATCAGCGGGCCAAAGGTCATATTAAAGAATGGCGCGCCAACAGAAATCTTATCGCCGGTCATGGCTTCCAGCAGCAACGGATAGAGTGTTCCGATTAAAACGGTTGCTGCCGCTGTCGTCAAAAACAGATTGTTAAAGACCAATGAACCTTCACGGGAAATCGGCTGGAACAGACCACCGGATGTCAGGCTCTGCACGCGAAGCGCAAAGAGGAATAATGAGCCACCGATGAAGAAGGTCAAAATACCAAGAATAAACAAACCACGACTTGGATCAGTTGCAAAGCTGTGAACCGAGGTCAGCACGCCGGAGCGAACAAGGAAAGTCCCGAGCAAAGACAAGGAGAATGTCAGCAATGCCAGCAAAACAGTCCAGATTTTCAAGGCTGAACGTTTTTCCATCACCAGTGCTGAGTGCAGCAGAGCTGTCCCCACCAGCCAAGGCATGAAGGATGCGTTTTCCACCGGATCCCAGAACCACCAGCCGCCCC
>JAEWHQ010000062.1 GCA_023387715.1 Pseudomonadota bacterium
ACTCACGCGCTGCCGCCGACATGCTGCCGCTTGAAACAACGCGTGCAAAAATTTCCATATCAGCCAGATTGCTCATTTCGCTCCGTCAGGATTTTAAAGTTAAGCCGGTTTGCCAGCTGAAAAGCAGTTGATGCCCGATGCACTCGAAAGGCAGATGTAAACTTAATCCTCCTATGAGTGCAAGTCATCTGGTTTTCATGTATCTTACAACAGGCTAAACTGCTTTGTACAAAAGGGAGTGAGGCAGTTTGTCCGCTGGTAAAATTAATTTACCACTTGACGGCGAGCGTGCCAAATGCACTTTGGCGTGAGGAGGCTCTCATGAGTGGATTGGTAATGCCTGCGCTTGACGAAAAGGTCATGGCGCGACGCGATGAAATTATTGCAGCTTTGCGTGCGATTGTACCGGGAGAAGGTATCGTCGACAGCACCAATGCGATGCGCGTTTTTGAAAGCGACGCATTGACCGCCTATCGGCAACTGCCTTTAGTAGTGGTTTTGCCGGAAACGGTCGAGCAGGTGTCGCAGGTTTTGCGCTATTGCTATGAAAATTCGGTGCGTGTTGTACCGCGCGGCGCTGGCACTTCGCTTTCCGGCGGCTCCTTGCCTTTAGGCGATGCGGTGCTTTTGGTGATGTCGCGCTTTAATCGCATTTTGCAGGTCGATTATCCTAACCGTGTCGCCGTTGTGCAGCCGGGTGTCACCAATTTAGGCATTACCAAAGCGGTGGAACATGAGGGCTTTTATTATGCGCCTGATCCATCCTCCCAGATTGCCTGCTCTATCGGTGGTAATGTTGCCGAAAACTCCGGTGGTGTGCATTGCCTTAAATATGGCCTGACCGCCAATAATGTGCTCGGCCTTGAAGTGGTGCTGATCAGCGGCGAAGTGCTGCGCATCGGTGGCAAACATCTCGACAGTGAAGCCTATGACATGCTGGGGCTGATGACCGGCTCGGAAGGTTTGCTGGGCGTGGTGACGGAAGTTACCGTGCGGATTTTGCAAAAGCCGGAAGTGGCACGCGCTGTACTGATCGGCTTTCCATCCAGCGAGCAGGCAGGTGTCTGTGTCGCAGAAATTATCGGCGCCGGTATTATTCCGGGCGGTATGGAAATGATGGATCGTCCTGCCATCAAAGCGGCAGAAGATTTCGTTAAAGTCGGCTATCCGCTGGATGTGGAAGCCTTGCTGATTGTGGAGCTTGATGGCCCGCCGGTTGAGGTGGATTATCTGATTGAAATGGTGGAGGCGATTGCGCAGCGCAATGGCTCAACCACATGTCAGTTGTCGCGCTCCGAAGAAGAGCGCAATGCTTTCTGGGCAGGGCGCAAGGCGGCTTTTCCGGCGGTCGGGCGCATTTCGCCGGATTATCTCTGTATGGATGGCACAATCCCGCGCAAAGCTTTGCCGGAAGTGCTGGCCGGTATGCGTGAAATGTCGGTGCGTCACGGGCTTCGCGTCGCCAATGTGTTTCATGCCGGTGATGGCAATCTGCATCCGCTGATCCTCTATGATGCGAATATTCCGGGTGAATTGCAGGCAGCCGAAGAATTCGGCGCTGATATTTTGCGCCTTTGCCTCAAGGTTGGCGGTGTGTTGACCGGTGAGCATGGTGTGGGTGTTGAAAAACGCGACCTGATGCCGGAAATGTTCAACGAGGTTGATCTGGATCACCAGATGCGGGTGAAATGCGCATTTGACGAGAAACATTTGCTCAATCCGGGCAAAGTGTTTCCGCAACTGCGCCGTTGTGCCGAGCTTGGCCGCATGCATGTGCATCGTGGTGAACTGGCATTTCCTGACTTGCCGCGTTTTTAAGCCGAGAATAGTATGACGATTTTTCATCCCCAAGACGAAACAGCCGTTGTTGAACTGGTGAAACAGGCCGTGGGTTCGGGCGAAGCGCTTGAAATCATTGGTCAGGGTTCCAAACGTGCGCAAGGCCGTGTGATTACAACCGAGCATGTGCTTGATATGTCGGCTTTAAGCGGCATTACTTTATATGAACCGGATGAGTTGGTGATCTGCGCCAAAGCTGGCACACCGCTGGCAGAGATTGAAGCATTGCTTGCACAAAATAATCAGTCCTTCCAGTTTGAGCCGATGGATTATGGCCCTTTGCTTGGACAGCCTTCGGGGCAGGGCACTATCGGCGGCATGCTTGCCACCAATCTGACCGGCCCGCGCCGTATTAAATCAGGTTCTGCACGCGACCATGTCTTGGGTGTGCGGGTAGTATCGGGGCGTGGTGAATTGTTTAAATCCGGCGGTCGCGTGGTTAAAAACGTCACCGGTTATGATTTGTCCAAAGGTATGGCCAATTCATGGGGCACTTTGGGCGTATTGACGGAAGTGACTTTTAAAGTGCTGCCGGTGCCGGAAACATTTGCCACATTGGTGGTGCGCGGGCTTGATGATGAGCAGGCTGCCCGCATTATGGCGATGGCAATGGGCTCACGCGAAGAGGTAGCCTCTGCTGCGCATTTGCCGGTCAGTGTTGTCTGGCGTTTCTTAGGCGGTGCTTTGGGGGCGGAATCTGCCACTGTTTTGCGGCTTGAAGGCTTTGCACCATCGGTCAAACATCGTTGCAAGCAGCTGCAAGAGCTGCTGGGCGGCGAAATAGAAGTGCTGGATGAGACACAATCCGTCACGCTTTGGCGCGAAATCAGGGATGTTTTGCCTTTCGCGGATCAAGGCAGTCGCGCGGTTTGGCGTGTATCCATGACACCGATGATGGCACATCAGATGGTGGCGGAACTACGCCTTCACACGGGTGTTGATGCTTTTTATGACTGGCAGGGCGGCTTGGCCTGGCTGCGTATGGAAGCTGATCCGGAAGCGCAGTTATTGCGTAAACTCATTGCCAAATATGGCGGCGGTCATGCCACTTTGGTGCGTGGCACTGAAGAAATGCGTGCGAATTTAGATGTGTTTGAGCCGCAGCCGAAAGCCTTGGCACTGCTGAGTGAGCGGCTGCGGGCGCAATTTGACCCTGAACACATTCTCAATCCGGGTCGTATGTATCCGTTTGAAAATCAGGCTGGAGCTTAAACTATGCAGACGAATTTCAGCCCTGAACAATTGCTGGATCCGGCAGTTAATGAAGCCGAAAAAATCCTGCGTAAATGCGTGCATTGCGGATTTTGTACGGCCACTTGCCCGACCTATGTGACGCTCGGCAATGAGCTGGACAGTCCGCGTGGCCGTATCTATCTTATTAAAGATATGCTGGAAAACGGACGTGACGCAGATGAGGAAATCGTGCGTCATGTCGACCGTTGTTTGTCTTGCCTTTCCTGCATGAGCACATGTCCGTCCGGTGTTAATTATATGCATCTGGTCGATCATGCGCGCGCCCATATTGAAAAGACCTATCAGCGCCCGTTGATGAACCGCATCACACGCGGCATTTTGGCGAAAATCCTGCCCTATCCGGCACGTTTCCGTTTGGCACTGCGGATGGCAAAACTTGGTCGCCCTCTGGCGCCGGTATTTGATAAATTCGATGCGCTGAAACCTTATGCGGCGATGCTGCGTTTGGCACCGTCTGAAATTGCATCTAAATCAACGCTTGAGCCTGTAAAGCCACAACAGATCCGTGGTCGTGTGGCGATTTTAAATGGTTGTGCGCAGCCGGTGTTAAAACCCGGCATTAATGAAGCGACTTTGCGTCTTCTCGCCCGCTTTAATATTGAAGTGGTGATGCCGAAGGGCGAGGGCTGCTGCGGTTCGCTGGTGCATCATATGGGGCGCGAAGAAGAAGCGTTGCAACAGGCGCGCCATAATGTCGATGTCTGGACGCGTGAGATTGAAGCAGGCGGCCTGGATGCCATTATCATCACCGCTTCAGGTTGCGGCACGACTATTAAAGATTACGGCTATATGCTGCGTCTGGATGCACAATATGCAGAAAAAGCCGCGCGTGTTTCAGCTTTGGCCAAAGATGTGACCGAATATTTGGTAACACTTGAATTGCCAAAACCTGAAAGCCCGAAAGCTTTAAGCGTTGCTTATCACTCGGCTTGCTCAATGCAGCACGGGCAAAAAATCACCCGTCAGCCAAAAGATTTGCTGGTGCAGGCAGGCTTTGAAGTGCGTGAGCCTTTGGAAGGGCATTTGTGCTGTGGTTCCGCCGGAACTTACAACATTATGCAGCCGGAAATCGCTGCAAAATTGCGGACACGAAAAGTGGGAAATATTGAAGCAACCGGTGCGGCTTTGATTGCCACAGGTAATATTGGTTGCATGACGCAGATTGCGGGCGGCACTGGTTTGCCGATTGTGCACACTGTCGAACTGCTCGACTGGGCATATGGCGGGCCAAAGCCGGTGGAATTGAGTGCTTTGGCGGCTTAATTCAGGCGTTAAAAGTTAAACTATCAATGCTGAGCGGCATGGGGAGTGATTTTCATTGCCTGTGCCGTTTGCGTTGGGGCATTGGCCAGAACAGCTGTCGCCGAAACTGCCGAAACACTGACTGCAAAGACCGAAGCAATTAATAAAAGATGTCTTGGCTGCATGAGGGTAAATCCTGAAAGCACTGGTGTAATCACAGGATCATCGTTGATAAACCCAACGGAATAGTAAACAGCTTGGTGCGATCTGGTGTGAAATTTTAAATAATCAGCGAGTTTACGAATTGTAGTTAGTCTGATCTTATGATTTGTGGTTAAAAAGATTTTAAAATGATGATTGTTGAAGGTTAAGTCAGTGAGTGATAGCGAGCAGGCGATTGAGAACGGCTTGGCAGCCGGACTTATTAAAGGTGAAGACCAGAAAATCCGCTGTTTTTGGCCGGGAACATTGCCTGATTATCTCCATTATCACGATCATGAATGGGGGCATCCTGTTGATAGTGATCAGCGCCTGTTTGAAAAGATTTGTTTGGAAGGTTTTCAGTCCGGCCTGTCATGGCTGACGATTTTGCGCAAACGTGAAAATTTCCGTGCGGCTTTTGATGGTTTTGATTTTCACAAAGTTGCGCTTTATGGCGAGGATGATGTGGCACGTCTGCTGGGTGATGCAGGCATTGTGCGCCATCAGGGCAAAATCCGCTCCACTATCAATAATGCCAAACGCGCGATTGAGCTGGTTGCAGAAAAAGGCTCGCTGGCGGCTTATTTCTGGAGTTTTGAGCCGGATGAAACAGATCGCCTTCAGATAGTGGATTATCCGACTTTAATTGCTAATCCCACCTCGGCAACATCAACCAAAATTTCCAAGGATTTGAAGAAGCGTGGCTGGTCATTTGTAGGGCCCACAACCGTTTACGCTTTTATGCAGGCCATGGGTTTGATCAATGATCATATCGAAGGTTGCCATTGCCGCGACAAGATTGATGCCATGCGGGCGGCGTTCAAGCGTCCTGTAGCTTGATTTATGTCAGCTTTACATGGACGCATGGCGATAAGTACCCTTGCCGCACCGGATTTGATCGGTTAGGAAACGGACAGGGAAAGGCGGCACTGCGCCGCAATAATTAAGTGATAACCAGCGATTGGGCATGAGATATGACGGATAAAACCGCTAAAATGAAAGCGCGTTTGCCACGTGGATTTGTTGACCGGGTGCCGGAGGATTTGCGCGCCGCAGAAAAAATGCTGGCGACGATCCGCTCTGTCTATGAATTATATGGTTTTGAGCCGATTGAAACACCGTTGGTGGAATATACTGATGCGCTGGGCAAGTTCTTGCCGGATCAGGATCGTCCGAATGAAGGTGTGTTTTCATTGCAGGATGATGATGAGCAATGGCTGTCGCTGCGCTATGATCTGACCG
>JAEWHQ010000138.1 GCA_023387715.1 Pseudomonadota bacterium
ACCTTACACATCATAATGACCCTATCATCCGGTTTTCACGTTTTCTTGGCATTATCGGCCGTGGCAGCGGCAATAGCCGACCCTTATCTATTGAGGAAGCGGAAGAGGCATTTTCTCTTATTTTGGAAGAGAAAATTGACCCGATGCAGCTCGGCAGCTTCTTAAGTCTGATCCATTATCGTGGTACGTCTGCACAAGAACTTGCCGGCATGATTTATGCCATCCGTCAGCATTACGGTTTAAATGATCCCGATATTCAGCATGCCGATCTTGATTGGCCAGCCTATCTCTCACCCAATTCACAACGTGCGCCATGGTTCATGCAAGCAGCCAAATTGCTTGCACAAGCAGGCTATAAAATCGCTCTGCACGGCAATAACGGAACCGGCGATACGAGTGGCAAAATTGAAAAAGCGGCACGCGCACTGGATATACCAGTCGCACTCAATATTCGCCAAGCAAGTGAGTATCTGAGCAGCAGCAACATTGCTTATTTACCGCTTCCCGCCTTTGCGCCGCATTTGGCGGCGCTGAATGCTCTTTATCCGCTTTTTGCCACACGTTCACCGGTTGGTGACTGTGTACATCTGATCAACCCGCTGCAAGCACATTCCAGCCTGTTGGGTGTCTCCCGCCCCGCCTATCGCGAACTCCATCGTGATACGATCAACCTGATGCTCAACAGACAAAAAAAATCCGCTCTTCATAAAAATCCACTACGTAAATTGAATATTCTAAGCGGCAACAGAGATGTGGCTGAGTTTTTTCCGTTTAGAGACACCGTTATACTAAACTTATCAGAAGCAGAAAGTGCGGATATTCACATTCCAGCTATGGAAGAACCCACCATTCATCCTCGCATAGCGATGGACTCTTTTGAATATTGGCATGCTATCTGGCAAGGTACTGCGATCGATGACAGATTGGAGACAGTCATCACGGCCACTGCGGCATTGGGGCTGATGACCTTAAAACCAAGCGAGCCTTTTAACACCTGCCATACGATTGCAAAAAAGCTTTGGCTGAACAGACATAAGCAAGCATAAGATTAAACGCTCTGATTTTAACGATATACAATCAGAGCTAAACCGATCACAACAAGTGCAGCACCAAACCAAGCGCCTGAGGCCGGACGCTCACCAGTGCGCAACCATAAAAGCGGTAGAATGATGACAGGTGTTGTTGCCGAAATGGTGGAAACAATGCCTGTTTTTCCACCAGACAAAGCATAAAGCAAAAGGGTCATCCCTAATGCTAACGATAAAAAACCAGAAAGAGCAGTCATCGCCAAGATAGGCAGCGTTGGCCTGTTGCGTGGTTTGACAGAGGCAATCGGTAATTGTGTCAACACACTCAAACAGGCTGCGGCGATCCCAACACGCATCATTGAACCCACAAACGGATCAATACCTGTTTCCATCACAGGACGAACGACTATAGATCCGACTGCCTGCCCAAGTGCTGCCAACAGGCCAAGCACAACACCAACCCACAAAGTACCTTTTACGATCTCCCAAGGGTGTTTTTGATTACGTCTTTTACCAAAGAAAATTGCAAGGCATACCCCCGCAATGGTGATGGCAATACCGAGCACCGCGCGTGCTGTCAAAACCTCACCCAAAACGAACCAGCCAAGCAACGCCGCTATGGGCGCGTTCATTGCAAACAAAATGCCTGAGCGGCGAGGCCCCAAACGGTTTAACGTGGCAAACAGTACCGTATCGCCAAGAAAAATACCGATAAAACCAGAAAGGATAAGCGGACCAATATTAGAGCTGTTTAATTGTTGATATGTGCCAGTTGTGAACACATAAAGAGCCAGTAAACAGGTCACAAACACCTGACGATAAAGATTATAGGTCGGCGCCCCTAAATGTCCGGCGGGCCCTGCAGAAATTAATCCTGTCAGTGCCCAGCAAACTGCTGATCCCAGAGCCGCAAGTTCGTAAACCGGCATATTCCTTCCCTCGAACATACCCGCCGTATGTCATAATAAACATCACTAATGATAGAGGTTTTGATTCCCACAATGCCATGTATCACCATGCCAAGAACGTGAATAGCTACATTGTGTTTTTTGATAAAATCAAAGGTTTCTATAGTGTTTCAATGCTTGCGCCAAACGTCTCACTCCAGGCTCCAGTAAGTCACTTGCAACCGTTGAAAAACTGATCCGCGCATGATTTATTTCCGGTGTTTTGGCATAGAATGCTTCCCCCGGCACATATCCAACTTCAAATTCCGGAATGGCACATTCAAGTAAAAACTTACGTGCATCAAAATCTTGCGGGAAAGTCATCCACGTAAATAATCCGCCATCAGGATCAGTGAACTGAACATCCTGCGGCAATTCACAACGCATTGCATCAAGCATTTTATTTTTACGTTTTTTATAATGCGCTCGCGTGCGCATCATATGCGTATCAAGATCATAATCCTCAAGCAGATAAGAAACTGCTGTCATATTCAAAGTACTGCATTGCGTATCAGCACCCAGTTTTAACAAAGTCAGTTTCTCGATCAACTCTTGTGATGCAACAGCCCATCCCAGACGTAAACCGGGCGACAAAATCTTTGAAAAACTGCCGAGATAAATAACACGATTTTCTGTATCCAGACTTTTAAGCGGAACAGGTGGCGGCGCATCAAAATACACTTCACGATATGGCGTATCTTCAAGAATAATCAAATCATAACGATTGGCGATATCAATCAATGCCTTGCGTCGCTCAAGGCTCATGGTCACACCGGTAGGGTTATGAAAATCCGGTATGGTATAAAGAAGTTTTGCATCAGGTTTTTGCTGTAGCAAAGCTTCCAATGCATCCGTGTCCAGACCATTTGCATCAACCCGCACGGTTTCATAGGTTGGTTCACATGCAGCAAACGCACCGACAGCTCCAAGAAACGTTGGGGCTTCGGTGATAATTGTATCGCCTTTGTTAATGAACAATCGCGCAACGAGATCCAAACCCTGCTGCGCCCCTTGCAGAATTAAAATATTTTCCGGCAAGCAATCCACGTGCTCGCGCTTCATCCGCTCGGTAATTTGTTCACGTAGTTTGAGCAGGCCGATCGATGCAGAATATTGCAACGCCTCTTTGCCTGATGTGGCAAGGGCTTTTGCAAAGGCATCTTCCAATGCCGCGACAGGGAAAACATCCGGATCTGGATACCCCCCACCAAAAAAAATCATCTTCGGATTTGTGTTCAAACTACGAATGGCTGAAGGTTTGATGCCTTCCATACGAGATGCATATTGAAGTTTCATTGGTTTTCTTTCAAGTCACAGCCATTCTCAGGCACGTGCCGGTGCCGCGATCAGTTTTGCCAGTTGTGAAACATCTTCTGCGGTTTCAAGGCTCATCACATAATCACGAATTTCAATGCACCGTTCCCGTGGCAAAACACGAACTGCCAACCCCATAAATTTAGCAATAACAGCATCATCAATCATCGGATTGTTCATTCCACCCAATGGAAAAGGAACCGTTTCATTATAAACCGTACCGCTTTTCAAACCCACTTTCAGTAGTGGTTCTGCATCTGCATCCATGGTGTCATCAATGTGTACCTGTATGAGAGATAACCACTCGGCAACGGCTGGCGCAGACCATGCGGCCTCTTCCAATTCGTCCAACGAAACCTTGCCGTAAATCAAGCGTGCCGCAACCGCATAAGGCAAGCTCATCTGGGCGTCAGCACGGCTCTCAACCTGAAGACTACCGCACATACCGGCTTGAAACTCACTCATCATCACATCAATACGTGCAATATCACTCGCTAAAAGCCCATAATCGACCAATAGTTTTTCTATCACATCGACGGCCGAATGTGTGCCGCGGCATGTGGCATAGGGTTTTATAGAACAACGATTGACCCGCCAGAATGTGCCGAAATCAACATTCAAAAGTTCAGCATATTGAGCATCACGATCAAATGTTGTGAAGAAATTCCCCCATCCTTTTTCATCAAAAACAGAGATAGGGCCCGCAAAGCCCGCAGATGTCAATTTGGCCGCAATCAGCCCGCCTTCTGCTGCACGTCCGGCGTGGAGTTTTTTCGTCTGACTGCCATCATGAATAAAAGCCCAGGTACCGCCAGCATAAGAACAAGCAATACCAAGCGCAGAAGCATGTTTTTCTGCATCAAAATCAAACAAGACACCGGCCGCAGCAGCAGCACCAAAAACACCGCATGTTCCGGTTGAATGCCACCCCAATTCATTATGCGGTGAATAACCACCACAAGCTTCCAATACGCGGCGCCCCACTTCATAACCAGCAAGAATTGCTGTTAAAAATTTCTGACCACTCACTGGAGCAGACACATCGCGCAAAGCTGCGAAAGCTGCAGGTAGAACAACGGCACCTGAGTGATCACATCCGCCACTATCATCCAGCTCAAAAGCATGGGCCGATACCCCATTGATAAAACTGGCGCCACGGCTATCAAGCTTTAATCCACTGCCCCACACTTCTGTGTTGCCTGTATTGGCTGTCAGATTAAATGCACGCAATACTATTTGGGTTTCCACTGAATCCACTCCAGCAATTGCTGCTCCTAAAGTATCCAGAATATGGATTTTTGCTTTTTGAACCGTTGCGGACGGAAATCGATCAAAGCGCATCGCTGCCACATGGCGCGCAAGTACAAGAGACGGATGTTCAGTCATGAC
>JAEWHQ010000161.1 GCA_023387715.1 Pseudomonadota bacterium
GAAAAAGACCTCTGGAATTCACGCGATGTTGCAGCTTTTGCCACCAAGCAAGGCCTTAATGAAGTAGCACCCTATTTTATCGATGCTGATAAAGCCGATACCTCTGCTCAAATATCCGGCAAACAACCGGTTGGCGGCCTAACGGTGGTGAATTTCCCCAACAGCCATTTATCCTATGCGATCACTTGGTTTGCACTGGCTTTAATGGTGCTTGGCGGCACGCTATTCACATGGTTTCACAAAGATAAAGCAAAATAGTCACATTTTAGGTTTGCTCATCCATGAAACATGACTATACAATACAACATTCCTGAATTTTCAGATTGACCCGGATTGACAGTGAGAAAGCTTATGACCATCGGTACCCGCCTCTCCACCCTCTTTGGTGCAGCAATTGTTGCCATGTCTCTTGGCGTATCAGCTCAGGCTGAAGAGATCACCATCAAACATGCTCAAGGCGAAACCGCCGTTCCTGTAAAGCCTGCCAAAACCATTACTTTTGATTTGGCAACACTCGACAATCTTGATCGCCTGGGCGTTGACATTATTGGTCTGCCAACAGCCAATCTGCCAAAATATCTCTCCAAATATGCTGCTGACACCTATGCAAAAGTTGGCACATTGTTTGAGCCGGATTATGAAGCCGTCAATGCAGCCGAACCAAGCCTGATCATTGTTTCCGGTCGTTCTGCACCGAAACAGCCTGAACTGGCCAAGATCGCACCGACCATTGACCTGACCGTCAACGCCACCAGCTTCATCGCCGATGTTAAAAACAATGTTGAAACATTGGGTCGCATCTACGGCAAAGAAGATGTTGCGAAAGACGAGATCGCCAAGCTCGACGCCTCGATTGCCGCTCTTAAAGAAAAAACTGCCGGTAAAGGCAAAGGCCTGCTGATCATGACCAATGGCGGCAAAATGAGCGCCTATGGCCCGGGCTCCCGCTTTGGTATGCTGCACAGCGAATTTGGCGTTGAAGCAGCTGATCCTGAATTGAGCGTTGGCAGCCACGGCCAGCCGGTAACCGCAGAATATATCCTGGAAAAGAACCCGGATTGGCTGCTCGTTATCGACCGTGATGCCGCAGTTGGTGCCAAAGAAGGCAATGCGGCGAGCAAAGTGCTTGACAATGACCTCGTAAATCAGACAACCGCGTGGAAGAAAAATCAGGTTATCTATCTGGATCCGCTGAACTGGTATCTGGTAGGTGGCGGTCTTTCCGGTTTGCATGAAACCATTGACCAGCTTACTGCGGCTTTCGACAAAGCATCGTAAGCGCCTGCAACTGATATAACTCAACAAGTTGGGCCTTCCGTTTACCCGCGGTAGGCCCACACTTTTAAAAACTTAAAGGTTGCCCGCGTGAAAGGTCTTTTTGCAGCAGTTCTCATTGTCACCGTTCTGGCTATTATCAGCCTGTTTATCGGCGTAAGCGATGTTTCGTTGCAAACTTTGTTCGGCGATAGCCAGACTGACCGCGCAACCCAGGTGCTGCTGATCAGCCGTATTCCACGCACCCTTGCAATTATTCTTTCCGGCATGTCGATGGCGGTCGCCGGCCTCATCATGCAGATGATGGCACGCAATCGCTTTGTCGAACCATCCACTGCCGGAACCGTTGAATCTGCCAGTCTCGGCATTTTGATGGTGACGCTTTTTGCACCAGCCACCCCTGTTTTTGGTAAAATGCTGGTTGCAGCCGTTTTTGCCATGGCTGGCACCACACTATTCTTGCGCATTCTGCGCGCTATTCCGCTGCGCTCAGTGCTTGTTGTGCCTTTGGTCGGCATCATGCTTGGCGGTGTTATCAGCGCCGTGACCACCTTCATCGCTTATCGTTTCGAGCTGCTGCAATCGCTTTCCGCTTGGACAACCGGTGACTTCTCCAGCGTTTTGCGCGGCCGTTACGAATTGCTGTGGCTGTCCTTCTTCCTCACCATCATTGCCTATATTGCTGCTGACCGTTTCACGGTTGCCGGTATGGGGGAAGATTTCACCACCAATCTGGGGCTGAAATATCGCCGCGTCATGACGCTTGGCCTTTCCATCGTCTCGATGATTTCCGCTGTTGTTGTTGTAACAGTCGGCATGATCCCGTTTTTAGGCCTGATCGTGCCGAATGTGGTTAGCATGACAATTGGCGATAATATGCGCCGCTCAGTGCCTTGGGTGGCCGTGCTTGGTGCCGGACTGGTGCTTGCCTGCGATATCGTTGGCCGCCTGATCCGCTATCCTTATGAAATTCCGATCGGTACCATGATGGGCGTGGTAGGCAGTATTGCCTTCCTCTATCTTCTGTTGCGCAGAGGGTCCCGCTTTGCTTAAGAAAAATCCTAAATTCGTTCTTCTCAGCTTAAGCTTGCTCGCTGTTTTGTCGGTCATTGCTTTCATGACGCTCGGCGTTAAAGGCAGCTGGTCTTTCGCCCTACCGTTTCGTGGAATCAAACTCGCAGCCATCGTGCTGGTCGGCTATTCAATTGCCGTTTCCACAGTGCTGTTTCAAACTGTCACTAATAACCGCATCCTCACCCCGTCTATTATGGGCTTTGATGCGCTTTATATTCTGATCCAGACAGTCGTTGTTTTCTTCTTCGGCACCACACATTTAAGCTGGCTCGGCCCCAATGTGATGTTTGGCGTTGAAGTGGGTGTAATGGTCATTTTTGCCGGTGTGCTTTATCACTGGTTGTTTTCAGGCGGTATGCGCAGCCTGCATCTGGTGATGCTGGTTGGTATTGTTTTCGGTGTTTTATTTCGCAGTCTTTCCAATCTGATGCAGCGCATGATCGACCCAAACGACTTTGCCGTTTTGCAGGATCGGTTCTTTGCCAGCTTCAACACCATCAACAGTGAAATTCTGGCAATTTCAGCCATCGCAGTAGCGCTTATTTCACTTTATGGCCTGCGCATGCTGCATATTTTCGACGTACTTTCACTGGGGCGTGAAGCTTCCATCAATCTGGGCGTTGATTACCGTAAAGTGGTCAACAAAATCCTGCTGATGATCACCATTCTGGTGTCTGTTTCCACAGCGCTGGTTGGCCCTGTGACCTTCTTTGGTCTGTTGGTTGCCAATCTGGCCTATCAGATTGCAGGTTCTGCACGCCATGCTGTTGTGCTGCCTGTCGCAATTTTGATCGCGATCTTATGCCTTGTCGGTGGACAGGTTGTCCTTGAGCGCGTATTTGCATTCAACACGGCTTTAAGTGTCATCATCGAGTTTCTGGGCGGTCTCGTTTTCATCGTCCTTTTGATCAGAGGAAATAAACGATGATCGAAATCAGTAATGTCAGCAAGAAATACAATGACTCCGTTGTTGTTGACGATGTGACACTGACCCTGCCTTCCTGCGGCATCACCTCGATCATCGGCCCCAATGGTGCCGGTAAATCCACCCTGCTTTCCATGGTCAGCCGCTTACTGCCAATGGATAAGGGGCAGGTAACCGTTGATAGTCTCGATGTGAATAAAACCGCCGGTGATGTGCTGGCCAAGCGCTTGTCAATTTTGCGACAGGACAACAGCATTTCATCACGCCTGACGGTGCGTGATCTGGTCACCTTTGGCCGTTATCCGCACACCAAAGGCCGTCCGAACAGTGACGACCGCCGCCATGTCGAGCAATCGATCAATTATCTGGGGCTTGAAAAACTAAGCGAGCGCTTTCTTGATGAACTTTCCGGCGGTCAGCGTCAGCGTGCTTTTGTGGCGATGGTTTTGTGTCAGGATACCGATTATGTGCTGCTTGATGAACCGCTGAATAATCTCGACATGAAACATTCAGCTGCAATGATGAAGCTTTTGCGCAAAGCAGCCGATGAGCTGGGCAAAACCATTGTGCTGGTTCTGCATGATATCAACTTTGCCTCATGGTATTCCGATCACATCGTCGCCATGCGTGATGGCAAGGTTGTGCATCAGGGGTCGCCCGACGATCTGATCCAGTCCGATATTCTGCGCGACATTTATGATATGGATATTGATGTGGCGATGATTGGCGGCAAGCGGATTGGCGTCTATTATCTTTAATGCAAGATAATCAAACCATTATTCAAAGGGTTCTGGTGCCATGTCACAATTTTTCATCGGCATTGATGGCGGTGGCACCGGATCACGCGCCGTTGTGGCGGATCAGAACGGCGTTGTTTTAGGCCGTGGCACCAGCGGTGCAGCCAATATTGTCACCGACCCTGAACAATCGACACGCCATATTCTTGAAGCAGTGGAAGCGGCTTTTAAGGCTGCTCAATTAGACATCAGCCTCTATGCACAAAGCACGGCCATTCTCGGCCTTGCAGGCGCCAATATTGCCAGCGCACGCGATGCTATTTTGGCAAATATGCCTTTTGCACATTCAGATATCGTCTCAGACGGCCTGATTGCCCTACAGGGCGCGCTCGGTGATCAGGATGGCACCGTGGTCATCCTTGGCACGGGAAGCGCCTATATAACGCGTACAGGCGATAATATCAGCTGGCGCGGCGGCTGGGGCTTTCAGCTTTCTGATCTTGGCAGCGGTGCCAGACTTGGCCGCAGCCTGTTGCAAGAAGTTCTGCTCAGCTATGATCGCATTATTGCTGCCAGCCCGTTGACAGAACACGTCATGGCGCAATTTGGCAATGAACCGGCACAATTGGTGGAGTTTTCCAAAACAGCACGGCCAAGCGCTTATGCTGCTTTTGCGCCGGAGATTTTTAACTATGCCGATCAGGGCGATAAGGTGGCGCTCAGTGTCATTCAACTAGCCGCCGGTGATATTGCCCAAACCTTGCATGTTCTAATCGCAGAAGGCACAGATAAAATCAGTATGCTGGGTGGCTTGGCACCGCTTTATCAAAAATATCTGCCTGCAGAGCAACAGGCATTGATTGTGCCGCCGCAAGCCGAAGCGCTTGAAGGTGCACTGCAATTGGCGCTTAAAAAATTCAGATGAACAAAAAAGGTGACAGAATAATCTGCCACCTTTTTCTTTTTTCAAACCACTTTCATGTGCCAAAGCTGACACAGGGCGCTTTAATGCTGCGGCTTGTTGCCTTGACGCGCCAGCTCAAGGGTTGGATCTTCCTTGATGCGTTTGCGCTCTTTATCATCCATCAATTCATACCACATTGCATTCAGCACAGCGAAAGCTGCGGCAAGCGGTAAACCTAGAACCCATGAAAAATACCACATTTTCATTTCTCCTGAGCGGCAGAACAGCCCTGCTGTCCTGCCTGTAATTTTAATATGCGTGGCTGTTGTCGTCTTCGATCATGTTCTTATCGACCTTGCCCCACAGCACCTTGTAAACCCAGGATGTGTAGAACAGGATCAATGGCAGGAAGACCGCCGTCACAACCAGCATGTTAAACAAGGTCATCTGACTTGATGATGAATCCCAAACCGTCAGACTTGCACTCGGATCGAGTGAAGATGGCAGAATGAACGGGAACATTGCCACACCCACCGATGAGATAATGCCGAAGATCGATAATTTACCCATCAGGAGCGGCATCACTTCACGACCGGCGCGCATTGCAACCAACACCGACAATGCGCCCAAAATTCCCAATACCGGTGCGATCAGCAAAATCGGATAATTGCTGAAATTGGTAAACCATGCACCATGCTCCAACACTGCGGTTTTAAACAGCGGATTGGACGGTCCATCTGTGACGATTTCACTGGTGATGCGATAACCGGCAATGCCGTACCACATCCAGATGCCAGCCAGCACATAGAAGACAATTGTCAGCAAGGCTGCAACACTGCCAAAGCTTCTGGCACGATTTGCAATATCACCGGTGGTTTTCAACACCAGCCATGCAGCACCATGCATGGTGAGCATTGCGACCGACAGCAATCCGCAAAGCAGAGCAAACGGATTGAGCAGACCAAACAGATTACCTTCATAGAAGATCTGCAAATGATCACTGAAGCGGAACGGCACGCCCTGAAGCACATTGCCGACAGCCACACCGAAAATCAGTGCCGGCACAAAACCGCCGATAAACAGTGCCCAGTCCCAGCCACTGCGCCACTGCGGACTTTGCTTTTTGCTGCGATATTTAAAGCCGACAGGCCGTAAAATAAGCGCAAACAGGATGATAAACATCGCCAGATAAAAGCCGGAGAAGGACACAGCATAGAGCGGTGGCCATGCGGCAAAAATAGCACCACCGCCAAGGATGAGCCAAACCTGATTGCCTTCCCAGACAGGGCCGATAGTGTTGATAACAACGCGGCGTTCCACATCAGTTTTGGCAACGAATGGCAGTAAAGTGCCAACGCCCAGGTCAAAACCATCCATAGCGGCAAAGCCGATCAGCAATACACCCAGCAGAACCCACCAGATCAGCCGCAAAGTTTCATAATCAATCAACTGACTTAAGATCATATCGTAACACAGCCTCCTTATTCGGCTGGCACAATACTGGCAGGTGCCAGCATGGCTTCAGGGTTACTGTCTGGGGCAGGACCATCTTTGATCGCACGGATCATCAATCCCATTTCGATCACGATCAGAACTGTATAAATTGCGACGAAACCAGCAATGGTCAGCAATACAGTGGAAGCCCCCAGATTGGACACCGCCATCGCCGTTGGCAACACGCCTTCAATGATCCACGGTTGGCGACCAAATTCTGCAACGATCCAGCCCATTTCCGCAGCAATCCACGGTAACGGAATGGAAAACACTGCCACTTTCAACAACCAGCGGTGCTGATCGAGCCTGCGCCGGCCGGAGAGATAGAAGAAAGTACCGGTCAGCAGGATAAAGAAGAAGCCCAGGCCTACCATAATACGGAATGACCAGAAGAGGGGCAGAACGCCCGGCACTGTGTCATTGGCCGCTTTCACAATCTGCTCCTCGGTTGCCAGTCGCGGATCATCCACATAACGCTTCAACAGCAGTGCATAACCAAGCCATTGGCCGTTATCTTCAAACTGTGACTGAATCTCTTCCGATACCTGCCCTTTAGGCCCTGCGATACGGATTTGTTCCAGCGCGTCATAGGCTTTGATACCGTTGCGGATATAGTTTTTGCTGTTTTCTACCAGCTCGCTGATACCCGGAATAGCCGTATCCAGCGAACGGGTACCAATCAGACCCATAACCCAAGGAATATGCACGGCATAATGGGTTTCACGGGCTTCCTGATCAGGAAAACCAAAAGCGGTAAACGATGCCGGCGGTGGTTCTGTGTCCCATGCAGCCTCGATGGCAGCAAGCTTCATCTTCTGATGTTCGGAGGAGAGATAACCACTCTCATCACCCAGCACCACAACGGAAAGCGATGCGGCCAGACCAAAAGAAGCAGCAATGGTCATTGAACGCTTGGCAAGCTCTGTGGAGCGGCCTTTAAGCAAATACCATGCCGAAACACCCAGCACGAAAATGGAAGCTGTGACATAGCCGGCCGAAACAGTGTGGACAAACTTTGCCTGCGCCACCGGATTAAACAGCACGGCGAAAAAGTCGGTGACTTCCATACGCATGGTCTGGGGATTAAGTGCAGAACCAACCGGATTTTGCATCCAGCCATTGGCTATCAAAATCCACAGCGCTGACAT
>JAEWHQ010000244.1 GCA_023387715.1 Pseudomonadota bacterium
GAAGATGATTATTGGCGTGATTTTTTGAAAAATGATCCGAAAAATCAAACCGAAAACCGGATGATTGTTGATTTGCTGCGCAATGATATTTCGCTGATCAGCGAGACCGGAACCCTTCATGTGCCGGAACTTTTTGCCGTAGAGCGTTTTGAAACTGTGCATCAGATGATCAGCCGTGTGCGGGCGCGGTTAAAACCGGATTTGCGTTTGCGCGATATTTTTGCCGGACTTTTTCCCTGTGGTTCCATCACGGGTGCCCCCAAAATCAGCGTGATGCGTATATTGCGTGCATTGGAACAAAGCCCGCGTGATATTTATTGCGGCTCACTGGGCTGGATTGCGCCCAGTGGTGAGATGCGCTTCAATGTGGCAATCAGAACCATATCGCTGTTTGACGACGGACAGGCTATTTTAAATGTCGGAGGCGGTGTTATCTTTGATTCAACCGCAGAGGAGGAATATGCAGAATGTCTGTTGAAAGCCCGTTATGTGATGGATCAGGAATTACAGCAATGAAGCCTGCCTTCCAGCTCATTGAAACAATGCGCTATGAGCCGGATGCAGATTTTTTACGGCTGGAACTGCATCTGGAACGGTTGGAAAAGTCCGCCCGTACTTTGGGTTTTCCGTTAGATATGCCTGCGGTTAAACGCCAATTGGCCGCTAAAAGGCAGGGCAACAAAGCTTTGCGTGTGCGCCTGACGCTTGACCCTGATGGTGTGATTGATATCGAAACGGCACCTTTTGAGGCACTGCCTGCGGAAACCGTTTGGCGGCTTGGCATTGCTAAAACAAGGCTTCGTCATGATGATCCGTTGCTGAACCATAAAACCACCAGACGCAAGCTTTATGTCGCTGCGCGTGAAGAGTTTTCACGCGAGGAAGTGGACGAGGTTTTGCTGTTTAATGATCTGGGGCAGTTGTGCGAGGGCACAATCACGACAGTATTTTTAGATAGAGGGGACAAGGCTTGCGTAACGCCGGCTCTCTCTTGCGGGTTACTGGCCGGGGTTTTGCGTGAAGAATTGCTGCGTAAAAAGAGCGTCACTGAAGCAGTCCTGACCATGGATGATGTGTTGAATGCGGATAAAATTTTCGTCGGCAATTCATTACGTGGTATGATAAAAGCAGACTTGCCTTGTTCTTTCGTGACATTATAAGGCTCTTCGTCACGCTTAAAGCGGTGCGGCAGAACTGCAACACAGGCATGCCCCTTAAAAAAGAGGTCTTGTTTTGTAATGAATTTGGTATCATCAACACATGAAGTTTTTTTCGGGAGAGCTTAAAATGAAACGCTTCCGCACTATTGCAACACTTGCCGCGCTGGGTTTCTCTGTCGCAGCTTGTCAGACGCAGGCACCGATTTATGATGGCGGCGGTATTACTCCGCAAGCCAATGCTGCCGGTATTGATGGTAATTGGGTTGATGCCAACGGCATTACCTCCAGCTTTAATGGTGGTGTTTTTATCACCCGCACCACCGACACCAATGAAAAACTGGCTGAAGGCAGCTATCGTTATCAGTCGCCGCGTCTGGTGGAAATTGAAATGCGCTCGCTGGTGCGCGGCACGGTTTCTAAAGTGAACTGTGCAATGGTTTCACAAAGCCAGCTCAATTGCACATCTTCTGCCGGTGCACAGTTCTCGTTGCAGCGCAGCGCTTGAGTTTCAAGCACTATAATGGATCTTATCAAGCCGCTCCGTCAAAAGGGCGGCTTTTTAATTGGATGAATGTTTAAACATTCGCTTATTTACCAGATTGTCCCGCCACGGTATTGAAATTTGTCCGGATTTGTCTAGTTTTCAGGCAATATAGGAGACAGACAATGAGCGTGAATGATTTAGCTTACATCAACCCGGATATTGAGCAGGTGCCGCCACCCAAAGTGGGCGTGCTGCTTGTTAATCTGGGAACGCCGGATGGTACTGATTATAAGCCAATGCGTCGTTATCTGGCTGAATTTTTGACAGATAAGCGCGTCATCGAATGGCCGCGCGCAATTTGGCTGCCGATTCTTTATGGTATCGTGCTGATGACACGTCCGAAAAAATCCGGTGCTTTATATGCCCGTATCTGGAATCGTGAAAAGAATGAATCGCCGCTGCGCACCTATACGCGCTCCCAAAGTGAGAAACTGGCGGAAGCGCTGAAAGATCACGACAACGTGATTGTTGATTGGGCGATGCGTTACGGTCAGCCTTCGATTGAAAGCGTGACCGATAAATTATTGGCGCAGGGTTGTGAACGTATTGTGATGTTCCCGCTCTATCCGCAATATTCGGCGACCACGACTGCGACCGTCAATGACAAGTTCTTTGAAGCTCTGATGAAAAAGCGCTTCATGCCTGCGGTGCGTGTGGTGCCTTCTTATCAGACGGAGCCGGTTTATATTGAGGCATTGGCGCGCTCAATTGAGAAGCATGTCGCAAGTCTTGATTTTGAACCGGAAGTGATTTTGGCTTCCTATCATGGCATTCCGCAGAGCTATGCCAAAAAGGGCGATCCATATCCGGAGCAATGCTACGAAACATCACGTTTGTTGCAGGCGCGTCTGGGCTATGATGATAAAAAATATCGCAGCACTTTCCAGTCACGTTTCGGGCCGGAAGAATGGTTGCAGCCTTATACGGATGAAACCGTTGTGGAGCTTGCCAAACAAGGCGTAAAATCCATGGCGGTGCTCAATCCGGGCTTTGTGGTAGACTGCCTCGAAACTGTTGATGAAATCGGCAATGAAGCCGCAGAAGAATTCCATGAAAATGGCGGCGTTAATTTCAGCCATATTCCGTGCCTTAACGACACAGAAGATGGTATGAAAGTTATTGAGACACTGGTGCGTCGTGAATTGCAAGGCTGGGTATAAAGCTTATTGTTGAACCTCTGCATCTCCCGTGCAGAGGTGGTTTAAAAAGGTTTTACGATGACTGGTTTTGATATCGTATTGGTTATTCTTGGCTTTTTGGTACTGATTACGCTGTTTGCCGGCGTAAAAACTGTACCGCAGGGCTATCATTTTACGGTGCTGCGCTTTGGCCGTTACACCCGTACGCTCGCACCGGGTCTTAACCTGATCGTGCCTTTCTTTGATCGTATCGGCGCCAAGCTCAATATGATGGAGCAGGTACTGGACGTACCGACGCAAGAAGTTATCACCCGTGATAATGCGACAGTGAGCGTTGATGGCGTGGCTTTTTATCAGATTCTGAATGCAGCGCAGGCGGCTTATGAAGTTTCTGATCTGAACTATGCGATCCTTAACCTCACCATGACCAATATCCGTACTGTCATGGGGTCGATGGATCTTGATGAGCTGCTTTCCAACCGCGACACCATCAATGAGCGTTTGCTGCATGTGGTGGATGATGCGGCGCATTCATGGGGCATTAAAATGACCCGCGTTGAGATCAAAGACATCAATCCGCCGAAAGATCTGATTGAATCTATGGGTCGACAGATGAAGGCCGAGCGCGATAAACGTGCGCAGGTGCTGGAAGCTGAAGGTGACCGTAATGCGCAGATTTTACGTGCAGAAGGCTTGAAGCAGGCACAGATTTTGCAAGCGGAAGGTAAGCGTGAAGCTGCATGGCGTGAGGCGGAAGCCCGCGAACGTCTGGCTGAAGCGGAAGCTAAAGCCACAACGCTTGTGTCGGAGGCGATTGCCGATGGCAATGTGCAGGCGATCAACTGCTTCATCGCACAGAAATATACCGAAGCTTTGATCGAGATCGGCAGTTCCAAGAACAATAAGATCGTAATGATGCCATTGGAAGCAAGCTCATTGATTGGCTCGCTCGGTGGTATTGGTGCGATTGCCAAGGAAGTTTTTGGTTCCGGCAGTGATGATAATACGAATGAGCCAGCTCCTCAGCGTGGTCGTTCGGTTCCATCCACTGGCAAGAAATAAGCCATTGTTTCAGAACAGGAGCAGATCATGATTGTGACTTTGATTGAGCAATCAGGCCATTGGAGCTGGATCGTTCTGGGGCTTATTCTGCTTGTTCTGGAAGTGCTGTTACCGGGAATTTTTCTGGTATGGTTTGGTGCTGCTGCTCTTGTCACCGGCAGTTTTGTGCTTTTGCTTGGCAGTGCACTCGGACTTGGCTGGCAGGTGCCGCTGTTAGTGTTTTTGGTTTTGTCGGTTATCTTTCCGCTGGTTGGACGCCGGTTTTTCGGCTCCAGCAAGCGCGAAGTTGACCAGCCATTGCTCAACCGTCGCGGTGATCAATTGATCGGTCAGCGCGCTGTGTTGATTGAAGCGATTGTCAATGGTCATGGCCGATTGAAAATCAATGATACGATTTGGCGCGTTAAAGGCGATGATATGCCGGTTGGCACATCCGTGCTGATTACTGCTTTTGATCAGGGCACTTTGGTGGTGGAACCACTGGCATAAAATTTGAAATTAATAATAAAAAAGCCCGGGTTTCCCGGGCTTTTTGTTTTTATGCGGCTTTGATACG
Organism: Pseudomonadota bacterium; assembly: GCA_023387715.1. GTDB lineage: Bacteria > Pseudomonadota > Alphaproteobacteria > Rhizobiales > Rhizobiaceae > Paenochrobactrum > Paenochrobactrum glaciei. Next base: position 4,462 of record JAEWHQ010000244.1, read on the forward strand.
CAGCAAATCGTGGAAGTGGACAACGCCGACAGGGCGGTTTTCTTCCGTCACAATCAGCACACTGATATTGTGCTCTTCCAGAATGCTCATCGCGCTGCTGACCAATGCTTTCGGGCTGACCGTTTTCGGTGAGCGGGTCATCACATCGTCAACGCTGAGTTCCGACAGATTACGGTGCAAGTTACGCGCCAGATCACCCTCGGTGACAATACCGGCCAGCAAACCGTCACTATCCAGAACCGCCACACAGCCAAAACGCTTATGTGAAAGAACCTTCATTGCTTCCGGCATCAATGTGCCAAGCGGAACGGTTGGGATATTGTCGCCTTTATGCATGACTTCTTTGATATGGGTCAGGCTTGCACCCAATGAACCGCCTGGATGGAAGGTGCGGAAATCACCAGGGGTGAAGTTGCGGGCTTCAAGCAGGGCAATTGCCAGTGCATCACCGATGGCAAGCTGCATCAAGGTTGAGGTGGTGGGAGCCAAGCCATGCGGGCAGGCTTCTGTGGCGCGCGGCATCAACAGGCATGTGGTCGCGGCGCGGCCAAGGGCTGAATCTTCACCTGCGGTGATGGCAATCAGCGGAATACGGTAGCGGGTGGCAAATTGCACAACGCCTTTAAGCTCCGCTGTTTCACCCGACCATGAAAGGGCGAGAATCACATCGTCCGAGCTGATCATGCCAAGATCGCCATGATTGGCTTCGGCAGAATGGACGAAAAAAGCGGCAGTACCGGTGGAGGCAAATGTTGCCGCCAGCTTGGAACCGACATGGCCGCTTTTGCCGATACCGGTTACAATAAGACGCCCTTTACTGGCGCCGATCACCCTGACAGCTTCGGCAAAAGGTGCCGCGAGGCCGTTTTGCAGGGCTTCTTCAAGCGCCGACAAACCGTTTTTCTCGGTGTTCAGGGTTCTTAATGCGGAAGCAAGAGCTGCCTCGGCATCGTCTTTAACGGAAGGTCTGATCAAGTCTTGCATGGTCTGAACCGATAAGCTTTTCGTGTGGGTTTGTCCAATAATAAAGCATGCAGCAGTTCTCGCGCCTGCGTGAACTGCTTTTCTCCCATATAGGTATTTGTAAAGATATATATCAGGCAACATATTCAAATTATTATTTAAATCATTTTGCCGCAGAAAACCCTGCAACTGAATATTAACCATAAAGAGTTAGATCTTATAAACCATGAATTGACTGGTTTGCAGAATGCTTTGATGGTTAAAACGCGAAAAAACACAACTGGCTTGAAAGGCTCAGTGCGCAAGATGCCACTGAAACTGGCTCTGCTTGTGGCTTTTTTTGCGGGTTCACCAAGCCTTGTTTTTGCTCAAAATCTGCCTCAAGTGGTTGAAGAACCAGGCTTTTGGGAAAGCACGAAAGCGGGACGCTTTATCCAGAATGAGGATGAAGAGCCCAGCCGTGCGAGCCGTGAAAATCTGCCGCAAAATCCGGAACAGGGCTTGGGCGGAAGGCCGGAAGCAAACCCTTTTGCACCGCTTGGCATCCGCAGCGGTAATTTTATGTTGCGCCCGTCGTTGGAGCAGGGCTTACGTGCTACCAGCAATTCCAAAAACAGCAGCAGTGGTAAAAGTGCGGTTTTGTCTGAGACGCAATTGCGCATGGATATTCAAACCGATTTACCGCGTCATGCTGCATTTTTAAATCTGTCGGGCAATTGGATTAAAACAATTTCCGGCGATGATGTATCAGAGCCGTTTTTGCTGCTGAACAGTGGCTTGCGTCTTGATCTGGATCATCAAAGCCGTTTGAATTTTGGTTTTGATTATATGTTGCGCCGTGAAAGTGCTTCCAGTCCAAATAGTCTGGATGTCGCTGATGAAAATCCGCTTTTTCATACATTGAGCGGCACTGTGGGCATTGAGCGGGAAGGTAACCTGCTTTTTGGCCGTGCTGATGCACGCTTTGACCGTAATATTTACGGTGATGCGGATTTGATCGGCGG
>JAEWHQ010000303.1 GCA_023387715.1 Pseudomonadota bacterium
GTGCGGCGTGAAACAATGGATTGCAACGTGGTGATCAATTGTGCGCCTGCAACAACCGGATCAATGGTTGTGTGTGGCATAGCCGCATGACCGCCTTTACCGGAGATGATAATATCAAACTCATCGGTTGCAGCCATGATCGGGCCTTTGCAAATGGCAAATTCACCGAGAGCAATACCTGGCCGGTTATGCAAACCATAGACTTCGCGGATCTGGAATTTTTCCAGCAAACCATCTTCGATCATGGCAAGACCGCCGGCGCCACCTTCTTCAGCTGGCTGGAAAATCAAAGCGACAGCGCCGCGGAAATTACGGGTTTCGCTTAAATATTGTGCTGTGCCGAGTAGCATGGCTGTGTGGCCGTCATGGCCGCATGAATGTGCTTTGCCATCGGTTTTAGAAGCCCATTCCACGCCGCTGGTTTCCTGAATAGGCAACGCATCCATATCAGCGCGCAGACCGATGACAGGTCCGTCACCGTGACGGCCTTTAATGATCGCGACAACACCAGTGCGGCCGATACCGGTCACCACTTCATCACAACCGAAGCTTTTCAGCTTGTCTTCGACAAATTTTGCGGTGTTAAAAACATCATAGAGCAATTCAGGATTTTGGTGCAGATAACGGCGCCATTCAGAGACTTCCGATTGCATTTCAACGGCACGATTAAGCACTGGCATAGATTAGCTCCGAAATTGATCTGTAAACCGGCATGGTCGCCGGTGGTTATGGGGTGGTTTCCCTGCCACAGACTATTACTTTTGCATGAAAGAGAGCAATGCCTGTTTGCCTTTTCTATGCCACATGCCTTAGATAAGTCATGCTGAATATTTTAAGCGGCACCAGAACGGAATTAAATTTATGTTATTGAAACTGATCAAAGGCTGCCTGCCTCTATCCGTCTTAACCGCAACTGCTTTGAGTTGTGCGGCTTTAAGCGGCGCGGCAGCGGCGCCATCTATTGTGGTGGATGTGGCGACAGGCAAAGTTTACGCCCATGAAGAGGCTTTCCAGCGCTGGTATCCTGCTTCGCTCACCAAAATGATGAGCGCTTATGTGGCGTTTCGTATGCTGGAAGCAGGGCAGGTAACACCCGATACGCCGGTGCGCATCAGTGTTATCGCTGCCAAAGAGCCGCCAAGTAAAATGGGTTATAAGTCGGGCTCTGTTATGACGCTGGATACAGCGCTTAAAATCATGATGGTTAAATCGGCCAATGACGTATCGGTGGCTGTAGCTGAAACCTTGGGCGGCAGCGTCAATGGTTTTGCCAAAATGATGAATGCGGAAGCTGCACGTTTAGGTATGAGCGGCTCGCATTTTACCAATCCGCACGGCCTTCCTGATCCGCAAAATTATACGACAGCACGCGACTTGGCCGTATTGGGCATGGCGCTGCGTCAGCAATTTCCGCAATACGCGCATTATTTCAGCGTCGAAGCACTCGACTTTACCGATGGTCATCGTCAGGAGCTGAACGGAAATATTCTGCTTGGCCGCTATAATGGCGCAGACGGTATGAAGACCGGCTTCATTTGCGCTTCAGGCTTTAATCTGGTGGCTTCGGCAACCCGTCAAGGCAGAACTGTGATGTCGGTTGTGCTTGGCGCGACACGACAGGAAACCCGTGCAGCCAAATCGGCTGAATTGATGGAAACAGCTTTTAACGGAAATCCGGCGGCTGCGACAGATTTGAGAAATCTCGCACCTTATGGTCAGAACATCAATTCGGCACCGGACTTGCGTGCGCAGATTTGCAATCAGGAAGCGATCGCAGCACGATGGGATGGTCGTGAGGTGGAAGGCTATATGAAAATAGATTCTCCTTATATCCACGATATCAAACATGAGCCACGCGCAATTACTGTGGGTTTGAGCCAAAAGGCACCCGAAACCAAACCGGGACAGCTGCATATTTCACAAGTGCCGATCCCGCTTCAGCGTCCGGTTAGGCAGGGCTCTTAAAACTAAAATCTGCATTTTGTGCATGTGAGAAAGTAACATAAATCCATGAGTGCGTTCAGCCATCCTATTCCCGTTTCTGTGCTGACAGGGTTTCTCGGCTCCGGAAAAACAACTCTGTTGAACCGGTTGCTGAAAGATCCTGCACTCACCGATACGGCTGTAATCATCAATGAATTTGGTGAAATCAGCATTGATCATTTGCTGGTTGAGCAATCAAGTGATGGCGTTATTGAGCTGGCCGATGGCTGCATTTGTTGCACCGTGCGGGGCGAGCTGGTGGATACGCTGGCGGATTTGATTGACCGTTTGCAAACGGGGCAGTTGAAAGCGTTAAAACGGGTAGTGATTGAAACCACCGGTCTGGCTGATCCGGGGCCTGTGCTTAATGCCATTATGGGACATCCGGTTTTGTTGCAGGCGTTTCGTCTGGATGGTGTGCTGACAACGGTTGATGCCGTTAATGCAATGGCCACCATGGATGCGCATGAAGAAGCGGTGAAGCAGATTGCTATGGCTGATCGTATCATCCTTACCAAAACCGATCTGGTGGAGGATAAGGTTGCTTATGAACATTTGTTGCAGCGCATTCGTTTGCTTAATCCTTCAGCAGAATTGTTGAATGTTTCGGATCAGCAAACCGGCTATGCCAGTCTTTTTGAATGCGGCCTTTATAATCCGGAAAAGAAAACAGCTGATGTGCAGCGCTGGCTGAATGCGGATGTTTTTGATGATGAGCACCATCATGATCATGGTCACGATCATCACCACGACCATGTCTGTGGTGAGCATTGCACGCATGAGCACCATCATCATCACCATGATAATGCCATTCGAACTTTTGCTTTAAAACATGATCTTCCGGTGCCGTTTTCTGCTTTCGAGATGTTTGTTGATCTGTTGCGTTCAAGTCATGGCGACAAACTCTTGCGGGTCAAAGGTATTATTCAGATCGCAGAAGATCCGGAGCGCCCGCTGGTGATCCATGGTGTGCAAAAGATTTTCCATCCGCCCGCACGTCTGCCGCATTGGCCGGAAGGAAAGCCGCAAACTGTGCTGGTGATGATTGTCAAAGATCTGGATGAAAACTATATCCGGGATTTGTTCAATGCGTTTTTAGGCCGTCCCGGCATTGATCAGGCGGATGGTGCTGCGATGACGGATAATCCGCTGGCTATCCCTGGATTTACGCTGAAATAAGTTTCACGCTTTTTGAATGCGGAAGCTAAAGATAACACCATCATTTTCCTGATGAATGATGGTGTGACCTTCATTTGCACAAAAATGCGGAATGTCGAGACGTGACATCGGATCGGTCGTGCGAACTTCAAGCACGTCTTTGCTTGCCATATCCTGCAATTTACGTCGTGTTTTAAGCACGGGAAGCGGGCAGTTAAGCCCGCGTAAATCGTAAATGAGTGCCTGTTTTTCTTCAGACATAGTCATTATTTTTTGAACATGCCCCAGAGACTCTTTTTCTCTGAAACGGCACCGGTCACAGTTGTATCTGCCTGTTCAATTGCATCCTGCGCCATGATGTTGTTTTCAGTTGGTACAGGTGCCGCTGCCGGATTATTTGCTGGCACAGGCACGGAAGTGGCGGCAGGCGCTGCTTCAGGTGCAACAGGTGCTTGAGCAGGTACAGGAGCCGCAACAGGTGCACTCGCTGGCACTGAGGCAGGTACTGATGCTGGCACAACTGCCGGGGCAGATGCTGGTGCGGTTGCCGGAGTAACAGCCGGTGTTGCCGCTGGTGCCGAATAATTCAATGATGGCGGTTCGCGGCTGACTTTTTCACCGCGTGCGCGTGCGGCACTCCAAGCAGAAACTAGCTTGGCTTCGGCAAGTCCGGCAATTGAGGGAGAAAGCGGCTTACCGCTTTTGGTGGTTGCTGCGCTAAAGGCTGCCTCATAGGTCTTGTGATAGCTGGTGAAGGCCGTGCTGATGGCTTCCGACTGCATGGTCGGCGGGCAGGCAGCGGTTGCCGGACTACCGCTAGGAATTGCATTATTATTGAAGACATAACGCTTTTCGCACACGTCCACTTTTGGCGGCACTTTGGTGACTTCAAAAGCATCATAGCCTTGTTTGAGCATTTTCCAGAATTCATAGTTTGAATCGTTGCGGTAGCGCGCCATATTGGCTGCGGTCATCCGGAACGGAAATGCCTGAATCTGGAATGCACGCTGGCCGCCGACAAAAGCATCGCGACCGAAGGCGTAAATTTCTGAAACCTGTTCGTCGGTCATGGAATAACAGCCTGCTGATGAGCAGGCGCCATGCACCATCAAATGCTGGCCGGTGCGGCCATGCGCACGGTCATAAGCATTCGGGAAGCCCATATTAAAGGCCAGATAATATTGTGAGTTAGGGTTCATCTGACCCGGATAAACGGTGTAGAAACCTTCCGGTGCCTGACGGTCACCTTCTACAAATTTAGGGCCGAGCTTGCCCGACCATTTGCAGATTTCATAGGAAGAAATCATGTCATAGCGGCCGTTATTCTTCTGTTTCCAGACCTCTAACACACCTTCTTCTTTGAAAATACGAACCATGACAGGCGAGGTGCGGGTCATGCCCTTCGCCTTCATCTGAGCAACGATTTTCTGTGGCAGAGGCTTTTCAGCCTTCATACCCAGATCATCAAACGCAGATCCCTGACAACCGGCTAAAAGCACGGAAGCCATTAAACTTGCAAAAATTGCGGTTCTGATTTTCATACCCGTTATGCCTACTTAACTCGTGCGACACATCATCAATATTGCCGATTAACCGACATTTGGAAAGGGAAGGCTAGCAGTAAAACCTTTCAGTAAGGTTGACAAATTCTTGCTCTGAGTTAGCCAAACTATGCTTTTTTGGCAATTCCCGTCATTTTTTATCTATCCGGCACTGAATTGCGGAATGCGATCTTAAGTCTAAGTAATAATTCAATATTGTGCAAATTTGACAAATCTATGAGCAGAATATGCGCAGATAACAGTTTGTAACAAGCCGACATATTTGCATGAAAAAGCCCGATATTGCGACAATATCGGGCTTTTTCATTTTAAGCTCAAAGGCAGAGATCAGATGTTTCTGCCGATTTCGAGGAACTTCTTGCGGCGTTCCTGCTTCAATGTTTCACCATCAACACCCTGCATGGAGCGCAAGGCTGACGCGATGAATTCGCCGGTTGCATCCATTGCAGCGACACGGTCACGATGCGCACCGCCCATTGCTTCAGGGATGATGCCGTCAATGACTTTCAATTCCAACAGGTCCTGTGCGGTGATGCGCATATTGGCTGCTGCATCTTTTGCACGGGTTGAATCGTGCCACAGAATGGAGGCTGCACCTTCCGGTGAGATAACCGAGTAGATGGAGTTTTCCAGCATGTAAACGCGGTTGGCAACAGCGATAGCAATCGCACCGCCTGAACCACCTTCACCAAGGATGATGGAAATCACGGGTACTTTCAGATTGAGGCAAGCAGCTGTAGAGCGCGCAATGGCCTCTGCCTGACCGCGTTCTTCCGCGCTGATGCCGGGATAAGCGCCTGCCGTATCAACAAGAGAAATAACCGGCAGACCAAAACGGTCAGCCATTTCCATCACGCGCACAGCTTTACGATAGCCTTCAGGGCGAGCCGAACCAAAATTATGCTTTAAGCGGGTTTTGGTGTCATGGCCTTTTTCCTGACCAAGTACCGCAACCGCTTCACCGTTGAAGCGGGCAAAGCCGGCTTGCAATGCGTCGTCATTGGCAAATTTACGGTCACCGGCCAGCGGTGTGAATTCGGTGAACAGATGATTGATGTAATCCAGGCAATGCGGACGATCCGGATGGCGGGCAACTTGTGTTTTCTGCCATGGGGTCAGCTTGCGATAAAGATCGCGCAAAGCATCTGAAGAACGCTTTTCAAGGCGTTTGATTTCGTCGCTCATATCGACGCTGCCATCTTCTTCGCCGAGTTTTTTCAGCTGGAGAATTTGACCTTCAAGATCGGCGACTGGTTTTTCAAAATCGAGGTAATTGTACATATGGCCTGACTGTGTATGCGTTTTTCAAAGCAAACGTGTTGGGTCTCATGAGGACTGAGCCTCGACAAGTTATAGATATTCACTCTTACCCCAAAGTGCAAATCCGAGGCAAAAGTTTTTTCTTCTCATACCTTCCGCGGGCTCAATCGGCAAGCGGATGATGATCATTTACAAGTTTGTGCAGTCTTTCTTCGAGCACATGGGTATAAATTTGTGTCGTAGAGATGTCCGAATGCCCTAATAATTGCTGCACAGAACGTAAATCTGCACCATTTTGCAATAAATGGCTGGCAAAAGCATGGCGAAGTACGTGCGGGGAGACGCTATTGGCTGAAATTCCGGTACGTGCTGCCAGTGCTTTTAAATCACGGGCAAAGACCTGACGCGCCAGATGGCCGCTTTCCGACGGTGCCGGAAAGAGCCATGGATTTTCTTCATAATCGGCACGCGCGTCGCGCAAATCCAGATAAAAATGTAAAGCCTCACGCGCTTTTGATGATAAAGGCACGATCCGTTCTTTGGAGCCTTTACCGCGTACCAGCAAAAAACGCTGATCAGAACGCGCGACACTCACCGGCAGACTGACAAGTTCGGAAACACGCAAACCGGTTGCATATAAAGTTTCAAGCAGCGCATAAAGGCGCACACATTGAAATTTTGTCAGTGGTTCGGGTGGGGTTTCTGCCTCCGCCTGAGCGCGATCCAACAGTTTTGAAACCGTATCTTCGCTCATGATTTTTGGCAGCGCCATTTGCTTTTTAGGCGCATCAAGCGTGCCGGTCGGGTCATCTCCACGCAGGTTTTCAGTATAAAGAAAACGGAAAAACTGTTTAAGCGCGGAGAGGCGGCGCGCCTGCGAACTGGCGGCAAAACCAAGCACTGCCATCTGATTGAGACAATCACGCAAATCTTGCGGTTGCGCTTCCACCAGATTGACAGCGTTTGTTTGTAAAAGCTCTGTGCAAGCTTCCAGATCACGCCGATAGGATTCAAGCGTGTTTTGTGCGGCACCGCGTTCCGCACTCATCATTTCCAGAAAGCTTTCAATCGCAACAGCTGCACGCATTTTTAGTTCATTTCCTCAAGGCCCTTATTGGGCTGTTCTTGCACATCCTGTGGAGTAACAGGCGCTGGCAGGCGAACAGGCTTCAGGTCTTTGGCTGGAATTTTAATAGTGATATCGGTTTGTACCGGCTCCACATAAGTGACCAATGCCAGCATAATACCATAAATGGCAGCAGCGATCAGGGCGAGAACCAGAACCAGACGTGTAAGTGTGGGCATGAGTTTTTATGCTCGCAAGCTCTTTAGAAAGCAAGGTCTGTCTTGATGAAGCCGATTATAATGCGTTTTTGACGCTCAAGCACCGATAAAGCAATTGACGTAGGCTGTATTTTCATGTGGAACCAAATCAGAAGACCGGATGAGGGCAATGACAAGCAGTAGTAAAAATACAAACCTCCATGAACATGCTGAACGGGTAAAAGAGTTGCTTGGTTCGCGGGTGTTGGTGCTCGTGGGGCTTATGGGGGCGGGCAAGTCCACTATCGGCAAAAAAATAGCGATGTTGCTGGGGCTGCCTTTTAAAGACGGCGACAACGAAATCGAAGGCGTTTCACGCATGAGCGTGCCGGAACTTTTTGAAAGTTACGGTGAAGAAGAGTTTCGTGATCTGGAACGCCGTGTGATCCTGCGTTTGCTGGAAGCCGGACCGATGGTTTTGGCCACCGGTGGCGGCGCTTATATGAATGCAGAAACCCGTCAAAGCATTGCAGATCATGGCATTTCATTGTGGCTTGATGCCGAGCTTGATGTGTTGATGGAGCGCGTTTCAAGACGTCAGAACCGGCCGCTGTTGAAAAACAGTGATCCCCGCGGCGTGATGAGCCGTCTGATTGATGAACGCTATCCGGTTTACGCACAGGCTGATTTACGCTTCATGTCGCGTGAAGACCGTAAAGATGTGATCGCCAGTGAAGTGATTGATCTGCTTATAGAATATCTTGAAGCTGAAAAGAACTGATAGAAATTCTAATTGCCAAAGAGGAGACAAAAGAATGAATGCCCCGCAGCAAAACGCCACCAATAATCATGTTGAGGCCGTGACAGTTCCGGTTGTGCTGGGGGACCGTTCTTATGACATCATCATTGGTAACAAGCTGATTGAGCACGCTGGTGCGGAAATCGCTTTACGCTTAGGCAAAATCCGAGTGGCTGTGGTCACTGATGAAAATGTTGCCAACTACCATCTGGAACGCCTGACGACAAGCCTTGCGGAAGCAGGCATTGATGCAACGCCGATTATTGTATCAGCGGGTGAAAAATCCAAAGCTTTCGCTACATTAGAAACGGTTACCAATGCTGTATTGGCAGCGCGTCTGGAGCGCGGCGATGCTGTTGTCGCCCTCGGCGGTGGCGTTATCGGTGATTTGAGCGGTTTTGTTGCGGGCATTGTGCGCCGTGGCATGAAGTTCATTCAAATTCCGACATCTTTGCTGGCACAGGTTGATTCTTCCGTTGGCGGTAAAACCGGTATCAACACAGCGCATGGCAAAAATCTGGTTGGTGTTTTCTATCAGCCGCAATTGGTGCTGGCTGATACCGGTGTGTTGAACACTTTATCGCCGCGTGAATTTCGTGCCGGTTATGCGGAAGTGGCTAAATATGGCCTGATCGACCGCCCTGATTTCTTTGAATGGCTGGAGAAAAACTGGAGCGATGTTTTTGCCGGCGGGGCAGCACGTACCCATGCGATTGCAGAATCATGCCGCTCAAAGGCTGCTGTTGTGGCGCGTGACGAACGCGAACATGGCGACCGCGCTTTGCTCAATCTTGGTCATACATTTGGCCATGCGCTGGAAACAGCGACGAATTATGATTCATCACGCCTCGTTCACGGAGAGGGTGTGGCAATTGGTATGGCGCTTGCCTATCGTTTTTCTGCCCGCATGAACCTATCTTCTGTGGAAGCAGCAGAACGTGTGGAAGCTCATTTGCAGGCTGTTGGTCTGCCGACAAAGCTTTCACAGGTGCCAGGTGGTTTGCCGGATGCGGAAAGCCTGATGGCATCGATTGCGCAGGATAAAAAAGTGTCGCGCGGTGCGCTGACATTTATTTTAACCCGCGGCATCGGCCAGAGCTTTATCGCCAAAGATGTGCCACACTCTGCCGTATTAAAGTTTTTGAAAGACAGTCTGAATCACTAGTGCATTGCACTGGTTTTCGGTTTTATTATTATTTTGTATTTGCGGGGCTGGATAAAGAAAACCTGAGCCCGCAATTCTGATGAAAACGGAGAACTCCGATGACAACCGCATTATGGATCATGTGTGGCATCATCCTTTTATGTGTGATTTTATCGGCTTTTTTCTCAGGCTCCGAGACGGCGCTGACCGCTGCATCACGTGCCAGAATGCTGAGTTTTGAACAGCAGGGCGAGGAACGCGCAACTGTTGTGCAGCGTTTGATCGCACAGCGTGACCGCTTAATCGGGGCATTGTTGATCGGTAATAATCTGGTCAATATTTTAGCATCGTCGATTGCAACGACAATCTTCTTGAATATTTTCGGCGATGCTGGTGTGGCCTATGCCACCATTGCGATGACAATCATTTTGGTGATTTTCGCGGAAGTTTTGCCAAAATCATGGGCAATTTCTACACCTGATCGTTTTGCTTTGACTGTTGCGCGTCCTGTTTCGGTGATTGTTTCAGTGATTGGTCCGCTTTCAAGCTTGGTCAATTGGATTGTGCGCACGATCATGCGCATCTGTGGTGTTAATTTAGGGGCTGCAGGCTCTATGCTGTCACCACAAGAAGAATTGCGTGGTGCGGTGGAAGTGCTACATCGTGACGGCTCAGTGATCAAAGCCGATCGTGATCAGCTTGGCGGTTTGCTGGATTTGCGTGAGCTGGAAGTTAGCGACGTGATGGTTCACCGCACTGCAATGGGTACCATCAATGCTGATGACTCTGCCGAGGTGCTGGTTAAGGAAATTCTGGCAAGCCCGCATACACGTATGCCATTATGGCGCGATGATATTGATAATATCGTCGGTATTATTCACACCAAGGATCTGGTACGTGCGCTTTATGAAGTCGATAATGATTTTTCGCGCATCGACATTTTAAAAGTGGCAACCAAACCGTGGTTTGTGCCTGACACAACGACATTGCAGGATCAGCTCAACGCCTTTTTGCGCCGTAAAGCGCATATTGCCATTGTGGTGGACGAATATGGCGATGTGCAGGGACTGGTCACGCTGGAAGATATTCTGGAAGAGATTGTCGGCGATATTGCCGATGAGCATGACATTGATATGCAGGGCGTGCGGCCGCAGCCGGACGGTTCTTATATTGTTGATGGCTCATTGCCGATCCGTGATTTGAACCGTGCGCTTGACTGGTCATTGCCGGATGAAGAAGCAACGACAATTGCCGGTCTCGTCATTCATGAAACGCAGTCCATTCCGGAGGTGAAGCAGGCTTTCACTTTCCATAACAAGCGTTTCACCGTTTTGAAACGGGAGAAAAACCGCTTGGCACGACTGCGAATCGTCGCACTGGATGCGGAAGGCAAACCGACCAGTGCCAATCAGCCGGTTGAATATGAAATCTAAGGGAGCTTGATTTTTAGCCCCCTTTAGATGAAGGCAGCTGTTAAAGGCGGCTTGGTTCGCCCGGTGCACTTGGTTCAAGTGCTAAAGCATGAACACCGTTGTTAAGCTCGTCCGTAAGCAATTCGTTGATTGCACGGTGACGGGCAATGCGGGAAAGGCCGGTAAACTTGTCTGAAACGATGATGACACGGAAATGTGTCTCACCGGTTCCGTCATAAACCTCATGATGGCCATTTTCTTCATGAT
>JAEWHQ010000027.1 GCA_023387715.1 Pseudomonadota bacterium
GGCTAGTGGTTAATATCGGGAGAAATCCGATATGACCTCCGGTGGCGGTTCTTCCGCCTCTGTCCGTGGAGGTTAAACCGGAAAAGGAAAATTGAAATGGCATTGCCTGAATTCAGCATGCGCCAGCTTCTTGAAGCTGGTATCCACTTTGGTCACCAGACACACCGCTGGAACCCAAAGATGGCTCCATACATCTATGGCTCCCGCAACAACATCCACATCATGGATTTGGCTCAGACCGTTCCTCTGCTGCACAATGCGCTGAAGGTTGTATCTGACACTGTTGCACGTGGCGGCCGCGTTCTGTTCGTTGGCACCAAGCGTCAGGCTTCTGACATTGTTGCTGATGCTGCAAATCGTTCAGCTCAGTACTATGTCAATGCACGCTGGCTCGGCGGCATGATGACCAACTGGAAAACCATCTCCAACTCCATTCAGCGTCTGCGTAAGCTGGACGAACTGTTGGCTGGCGATGCACAGGGCTACTCCAAGAAGGAACGCCTGAACCTGGAACGTGAACGTGAAAAACTCGATCGCGCACTGGGCGGTATCAAGGACATGGGTTCAGTTCCTGACCTGATGTTCATCATCGACACCAACAAAGAATCAATTGCTATTCAGGAAGCCAAGCGTCTTGGTATACCTGTTGTTGCAGTTATCGATTCTAACTGTGATCCAGACCAGATCGATTACCCAATTCCAGGTAACGATGATGCTGCACGCGCAATCTCGCTTTATTGCGATCTGATCGCCCGCGCTGCAATCGACGGTATTGCCCGTCAGCAGGGTGCACTCGGCATCGATATCGGCGCTCAGGTTGAAGCTCCGGTTGAGCCAGCACTCGAAGCTCCGGCAGAAGGCGCTTAAGCGCTGTTATAATTCATCCACCCGTTACATAACGGGTGGATAATTTGTTTCGTTCCTCTGTGATAAACGCTTCCGCGTGTGTCACATGGGGGTCTAAAGTTGGCACACCCTTTGGTGTGCCTTCGCTTTCATGAAAGGCGACAATTATGAGCGTTTCCGCATCACAGGTAAAACAGCTGCGCGACCTTACCGGCGCAGGCATGATGGATTGTAAAGCAGCATTGGCTGAAACCAATGGCGACATTGACGCCGCTGTTGACTGGCTGCGTGCAAAAGGTATTGCAAAGGCTGACAAGAAAGCCGGCCGTACCGCTGCTGAAGGTCTTGTTGCAGTCGCTTCAGAAGGCAACAAAGCTGTTGTAGTTGAAGTTAACTCCGAAACAGACTTCGTTGCACGTAACGATGCCTTCCAGGAAATCGTTCGCAATGTTGCTCAGGTTGCTTTGGCAACTGACGGTTCAACCGATGCTGTTGCTGCTGCCACCTATCCTGGCGCAGAAAAGAACGTAACCGAAGTTATCAAGGACGCTGTTGGCACCATCGGTGAAAACATGAGCTTCCGTCGTTCAGCTGGCCTGAGCGTTAACAACGGTACTGTTGCAACTTACATCCACAACGGCGTTTCCGATGGTCTCGGCAAGCTGGGTGTTTTGGTTGCGATCGAAACCGAAGGTGACAAAGAAGCTGCAAACGCATTCGGCCGTCAGGTTGCAATGCACGTTGCTGCGATCAACCCGCTGGCTCTGACCAACGAAGAAGTTGATGCTGCCGCTGTTGAGCGTGAAAAAGCAATCTTCATCGAACAGGCTCGCGAATCGGGCAAGCCAGACGCAATCATCGAAAAAATGATTGATGGTCGTATGCGCAAGTTCTACGAAGAAGTTGTTCTTCTTTCCCAGGCTTTCGTTATCAATCCTGACCTGACTGTTGCCGCAGCTCTTAAAGAAGCTGAAAAGACAATCGGCGCTCCTGCAAAAATTACTGCTTTTGTACGTTTTGCACTCGGCGAAGGTATTGAAAAAGAAGAAACAGACTTCGCAGCTGAAGTTGCTGCCGCTGTTAAGAGCTAATCTTAGTTCTGAATAGCTTTATCGGGCTAATATCAGTTGTTTTGCCTTTATCCCGCGCTTAATCGTGGGTTTGGCAAAAATATGCTGGCTTATGCTCTAAAAGCTTTTGATTATGGAGGGCATCGCGTGACAACGCGGTGCCCTTCGTGTATCGAACAACTAAAATTCATATGGCCGTAACACAAGAGGGTACCATGACCGCAAAGCCTGTATATAAACGCATCATTTTAAAAGCATCCGGTGAAGCTTTAATGGGCGGGCAGGGCTTTGGTATTGATGTTTCGGTTGCGGATCGTATTGCAAGCGACGTCAAACAAGCCCGCGAACTGGGTGTTGAAGTTGGTATTGTGATTGGTGGCGGTAATATTTTCCGCGGTGTTGCTGTGGCTTCCAAAGGTGGGGACCGTATTACCGGTGACCATATGGGCATGCTCGCAACCGTCATCAATTCGCTGGCTCTGCGCACTTCATTAAATAAAGCCGGTGTTGATGCAGTGGTTCTTTCTGCCATTGCTATGCCGGAAATTTGCGAAAGCTTCACGCAGCGCAAAGCCACCGCCTATATGAATGCAGGCAAAGTGGTTATTTTCGCCGGTGGTACCGGTAATCCGTTCTTTACAACTGATTCTGCTGCTGCCTTGCGTGCGGCTGAAATTGGTGCGGATGCGCTGTTGAAGGGCACGCAGGTGGATGGCATTTATTCGGCTGATCCGAAGAAAGACCCGACTGCCACCCGTTTTGACCGTTTAACCCATAAGGAAGTGCTTGATCGCGGTTTGGCTGTCATGGATACAGCTGCGGTTGCACTTGCACGTGAGAACAACATTCCGATAATAGTTTATTCGATCCATGAAAATGGCGGATTGGCTGATATTCTGCAAGGTAAAGGGCGTAGCACAATCGTAACGGATGCTTGAATTTTGCATTGCTGAATTCTTAAATCCGCGCCCGTTCTTAAATTTTCGCGCCCTAAGGAGAAACCTATGAGCGATGTTTTTGACATCAATGACCTGAAGCGCCGTATGGACGGTGCGATCTCTTCATTTAAACATGATCTGGGTGGTTTGCGTACCGGCCGTGCATCGGCAAGCTTGCTGGAGCCTATCGTTGTGCAGGCTTATGGCTCAAGCATGCCGATCAATCAGGTTGCCAACATCACTGTGCCGGAACCACGCATGCTGGCTGTGTCCGTTTGGGATAAGTCGATGGTTGGTGCTGTTGAGCGTGCAATCCGCGAATCCGGCCTTGGTCTGAACCCGATCACAGACGGTACTAACTTACGTATTCCTCTGCCGGAGCTGAACGAACAGCGCCGTAAAGAGCTGGTGAAAATTGCCAACCAGTATGCTGAACAGGCTCGCGTTGCTGCCCGCCACGTTCGTCGTGATGGTATGGATCAGCTCAAGAAGCTGGAAAAAGACAGCCTGATGAGCCAGGATGACAGCCGTGTGATGTCGGATAAGGTTCAGAAATTCACTGATGAAACCATTGCCGAGATCGATAAACTGTTCGCGGCTAAAGAAGTGGAAATCATGCAGGTATAAACCTTTATTGGTTTTTGCATGATTTTGTTTTAACTCTACGCTGATTGAAGAGGTAGCTGCACGCATGTCGGATCCGCGCCACATCGCCATCATTATGGATGGAAACGGTCGTTGGGCAACCGCGCGTGGGCTGCCTCGCAGTGCCGGTCACAGGGCAGGCGTCGAAAGCTTGCGTGCGATTGTGCGCCATGCCGGTGTGACCGGTCTTGACTATCTGACCTTTTTTGCGTTTTCGTCTGAAAACTGGTCGCGGCCTGATGGCGAAGTGCGTGAGCTTTTAGCGTTGCTGAAAATGTTCATCCGTCGTGATCTGGCAGATTTGCATCGTAAAAATGTGCATATCAGCGTGATCGGTGAGCGTGACAACCTGTCTGCGGATGTGCGCGGACTTTTGGTTGAGGCGGAAAGTCTGACGCGCGGCAATACTGGTCTTAATCTGGTCATTGCCTTTAATTATGGCGCGCGTGACGAGATCACCCGTGCTGTGCGCAGTCTTGCTGCCGATGTGGCTGCAGGCCGCCTTGATCCGCAGTCGATCTCGGCTGATCTGATTTCCGCTAATCTTGATACATCCGGCATGCCAGATCCCGATCTTATCATT
>JAEWHQ010000029.1 GCA_023387715.1 Pseudomonadota bacterium
TTTTTATACTACTCAGGCGCGGTCTGCATGCAGAATTGTGGCGTAATTGGCAACGGCTGCGCCGCCCATATTGAATAATAATCCCCATTCAGCGCCCTGACGCTGAATATCACCGGCTTGTTGTGTCAGCTGGCGGAAACCGAGCGCATGCATGGAGACACCGGTAGCGCCAACCGGATGGCCTTTTGCCTTCAAACCTCCTGAAAGATTGACCGGCAGTGAACCATCAGCAAACACCGTGCCATTTTTGATGGCCTCTTCACCACGCCCTGCCGGAGCCAGTCCCATTGCCTCGTAGGTCAGAAGTTCGGCAATGGTGAAACAGTCGTGGACTTCAGCAAAATTGATGTCGGATACAGTGACGCCGGCCTGTTTATAAGCCTGTGCCATTGCGCGCTGCGGGCCTTCAAACTTAAGGAAGTCACGGCTCGACATCGGCAGAAAATCACTGACATGCTCGGCCGCAGCAATACGGACACGACGCTTCATGTCGGTTGCTGCATCAGCAACGGACAAGACAATGGCTGCTGCACCATCGGTGACGAGCGAGCAGTCAGTGAGCCTCAAGGGAGGGGCAATCAATGGGTTTTTATCGCTGACGTTGTTGCAGGCTTCAAAGCCCAAGTCACGTTGCATCTGTGCTAGCGGGTTTTTCATTGCATTATGATGATTTTTGGCTGCAATATGCGCCATTGCAGTGAGCGGGTCACCATAGCGCTCAGTGTAAGCACGTGCAGCTACGCCAAAAACCTGCGGAAAGCTGAGCGCTGCTTCAGCTGCATCATTTTGATAGCCGGCACCAGCCAGAGCCGTTGTGACATCTGCGGTGGTGCGATGGGTCATCTTTTCGGCGCCGACCACCAGAACATGACGCGCTTTGCCGCTTAAAATCGCATTAATGCCAGCATGAATAGCTGCCGCACCAGACGCGCAGGCATTCTCGCAGCGTGCTGCCGGTGTAAAGCGCAATGCCGGATCCGCTTGATGAATGAGGGAGGATGCAAAGCCGTCGCTAACAAGTCCTGAATTGAAATGACCTAAGAAGACAGCATCGATTTCGCTGGCCGGAATGGCTGCTTCACTCAAGGCTTCGCGCGTGGCTTGCACAATCAGCTGTTCTAAGTTTTCTGTCAATTTACCGAATTTGGTGTGACCAGATCCGGTGATATAAATAGTCTTATTCATGACTGCTTCTCCTCATCCCTTTAACAGAAAAGCGGAATAGACAAGCTTCGTCTATTCGTAGTACTACGTAGAACTATACGTATTTCGTGTTTTGGGAGAAGTTCATGAATTACAGTGGCTTAAGTTCTGATCAACTCATGGAAATCGCTTTTCAGGAGGCGCCGATTGCTATTTTGATATTAAGTAATCGTCAGATTAAAGCCTGTAACAAGGAAGTTCTGGAACTATTTGGCTGGCCTGTTAATGAGCTGGTCGGCCAATCTGTTCGGGTGCTTTATCCATCAAAATTTGACTATGATGCAACGGGAGAGCGGTGGCTCCGCTGGCTTAAAAGTCGTCCGCGTTATGCCGATGAACGCTTCATGCAATATCGTGGTGGTGAAGTGTTTTGGGCGCGCGCCCGTGGGCGTACATTAACGCCTGAAAAACCGTTTGAACTCATGGTCTGGACATTTGAAAGGCTGACGGCAGAAGCAAGCCCTGCATCGGATTTAACCCCGCGCGAGCGCGAAGTGGCGCAGCATATTGTGAACGGCTCTTCCTCGAAAGATATTGGTGTTATGCTTGGCATATCGCACCGCACCGTTGAGGTGCATCGCGCAGCTGTGATGCGCAAACTCAATGCCAGTAATACGGCTCAATTGATTTCAAAAATTTTTGTGCGGGATGCTGATCATTAAAAAATGCGGCTGATGGTGTCAGCCGCATTTTTAGAGTTAGGAGATGGCTTTAAGCCAGCTTCGGGATCGCGTTGAGCAGCATTTTTGTATAAGGTTGTTGCGGTGCCTCAAAAATGTCTTCCGCCATGCCTTCTTCAACAATTTTACCGTGATGCATAACGATGATGCGGTCACATAAGTGGCGCACAACCGAAAGATCATGGCTGATGAAAAGAAGCGTCAGGTTAAGCTCTTTACGCAAGCACAGCAGCAAATTGAGAATTTGCGCCTGAATGGAAACGTCAAGCGAAGCTACCGGTTCATCGCAAACGATGACTTCCGGTTTCATTGCCAATGCGCGTGCAATGGCAATACGCTGACGTTGCCCGCCGGAAAACTGGTGCGGAAAACGATCAGCAAAAGCCGGATCAAGGCTTACCGCCTCCAGCCAATGCGCAACATAATCCCGCGCTTGCGCTGATGTGGTTAAACCATGTGCAATCGGCCCTTCAGCAATGGATTGCCCGACGGTACGGCGCGGATCAAGTGAGGCAAAAGGATCCTGAAAGATCATCTGCACTTTGGTTGTCAGCTTATTGCCGCTTTCCGACATAACCGGTTGGCCAGCCAACCGGATTTCGCCTTCAGTCGGCTGGTATATACCGCATACCATACGCCCGAGCGTGGATTTGCCGGAGCCGGATTCACCCACCAAGCCTAAAGCTTCACCACGCGCGATGGAAATATTTACATCACTGACAGCAATGATCGGCTTTTTAGGCTTTACGAGGCCGATTTTCTGCCCCAGTCTGCCCCAAAGGTCGAGTTTACGCTCAAAGCGTTTAACAGCACCTTTAACGGTCACAAAATTGGGGTCTTCAACGATGACTGGTGCGGTGTTTGAAAGCGGCGCAACCTCTTCATCGCTTACTTTACCGAGCATCTGACCGGGCTTGGAGCGTGATGGCAAGGCATCCAGCAAACCTTGTGTATAAGGATGGCTTGGAGCTTTCAAAACCTCGGCAGCAGGGCCGGTTTCGATGATTTTGCCTGATTTCATCACGGCAATGCGCTGCGAAATCGAAGCAACTGTTGCCAGATCATGGCTGATCCAGATCATCGAAATGCCAAGCTCTGCAACCAGTGCTTTCACTTCGGTAAGAATTTCCGCCTGTACAGAGACATCAAGTGCCGTTGTCGGTTCGTCTGCAATCACCACTTTTGGGTTATGCAGCAGTGCAATAGCAATCGCTACACGCTGGCGCATGCCGCCAGAAAACTGGTGCGGATAAAAATCAACTTTGTGCTCCGGATCAACAATGCGCACACGGTGCAGTGCTTCCACACAGCGGATGCGGGCATCACTATCAGAGATTGTTTCATGCGCACGCAGTGCCAGTGTCATCTGATCAAGCACGGTCAGCACCGGATTGAGCGTCATCATCGGGTCTTGGAAAACCATCGAGATTTCACGACCGCGAAGTTTGCGCAAATCGCTATCGCTTAAACCGACAAGCTCACGGCCTTCCAGCTTAATGGAGCCTTGCTTGATGCGGCCAGGCTTATCAATCAGACCAATCAGCGAAAAACCGGTGATAGATTTACCCGAACCGGATTCGCCCACCAGACCTAAGATTTCGCCGCGCTCAAGATAGAAGGAAACGCCATCGACAGATTTGACTGTGCCGGCACGGGTTTCGAAATGCGTGTGCAGATCGGTAACTTCAAGAAGATGTGCCGTCATTTGTTCAACCTCGGATTCAGTTGGTCACGAATTTGATCACCAACAAGATTGATCGCCATAATGAGAACGATAAGCGCCAGACCCGGATAGATCGAAATCCAGTAGCGGCCAGATAATAAATACTGGAAACCATTGGAAATGAGCATGCCGAGTGATGGTTCTGTCGGCGGCAAGCCAACGCCTAAGAATGAAAGCGTTGCTTCCAGTGAAATGGCAGATGCCACCTGAACAGTTGCCACAACAATTAATGGCGGCAAGGCGTTAGGCAAAATGTGACGGGTGACGATAAACCAGCCGCTCATCGGCACAGACAAGGCTGCTTCGACATAATCTTTATTGCGTTCTGCTGCCGCTGCCCCGTGGGCGGTGCGGACAAAATAGGCATATTGCGAAAAGACGAGTGCGATAATCAGCTGGCTTTTACCTTGTCCAAGCAATGCAGCAACCACAAAGGCTAGCAAAATTGCCGGAAAGGAAAGCTGCAAGTCGATGACGCGCATGATGAAGCTCTCAAAGCGTCCGCCAATATAGGCAGCACTTGAACCAACAAGCGCACCGATGGTGAAGGCAATAGCGCCCGCCAGTAGCCCCATTTGTAAAGAAATGCGCAAGCCATAAAGAATGGCCGAGAAAAGATCGCGCCCCTGACCATCAGTACCTAACAGATGAACATAGCCGCCTTGACCGACATAGCCGGGGGCACGTCTGCCGTCACGCAAAACGAGGCTTGAAAGATCGTAAGGATCTTGCGGTGCGATGAGGGGCGCAAAAACTGCCAGTAAGATGATGACGAGAACCACGAGAGCGGCAATGACCGGCACCGGATGGCGTTTAAATTCTGACCAGAATTGCAATGATCTGCTATTGAGCAAAGCCATTATTTGCCACCTCCCTGACGCATGCGCGGATCAAGCAAAGCATAGGAAAGATCCACAATCAGATTAATCGTGATGAACAGCAACGACACCAGCATGAGATAGGCAACCATGACAGGACGGTCGAGCGAGGTGATGCTGTCAATGATGAGCTTGCCTAAGCCCGGCCATGAGTAAATTGTTTCCGTGACCACAGCAAAGGCCACAGTTGAGCCAAGCTCCAAGCCAAAGACGGTGACAAGCGGAATGGAAATCAGGCGCAGAACGTGTCGACGCAAAATGGTGCGCTCGTTAATGCCGGCAGCACGGGCAAATTTGATCGTATCGGTGAGCATGATTTCCCGCGTGCCGGAGGCCGCCAGACGGATCATCAAGGACAATTTAAACAAGGACAGGTTGATCGCCGGCAAGGCCAGATGATGCAAGCCGTCAATGGTCAGAAAGCTTAAAGGAACACCAAAAACCGAAACGGTTTCACCGCGGCCACCGGCTGGCATAATGCCGAGCTGTACCGCAAAAACCATAATCAGCATGAGGCCGATCCAGAAGGTTGGCACCGAAAAGCCCAAAATGGACAGTGCCATAATGGTTTTTGAGCCCCAGCTATCCGGCTTATATCCGGCATAAATGCCAAGCGGAATGCCGATGAGGCTGGCCATGAAAACGGCCGTTAATGCCAGCTCCGCAGTGGCTGGCAAACGCGATGCAATCAGTTCTGCAACCGGCATATTATAAACGAAAGAACGTCCTAAATCGCCATGCAGCAGATTGTTCATAAATTGCAGATATTGCTGCCAAAC
>JAEWHQ010000035.1 GCA_023387715.1 Pseudomonadota bacterium
ACCCTAAAGATGACACAAGCGGTTGCACCAAAGAATCGATCGCCTTCAGTGCCTTAAAAGCTGAGTTTGAAAAAGCCGATACGGTGATCGTCGGTATTTCACCCGATACTGTGGCAAAACACCAAAAATTTCGTACCAAACATAATCTCACCACTCTTTTAGTGGCAGATGAAGAAAGAACAGCATTGGAAGCTTATGGCGTCTGGGTGCAAAAAAGCATGTATGGACGTAAGTATATGGGTGTTGAACGCACCACTTTCCTCATCGACCGTGAGGGCAAGATTGCCCATATCTGGAACAAGGTAAAAGTGGCAGGCCATGCGGAAGCCGTTCTTGCAGAGGCACAAGCTCTGTAATTTATGTAAAAGCAGTCACAGAAGGTTAAAAGTTGCAAATTTTCTTCAAAAAATGCGTACTCAGCACATTGGCATGCGCGCTTGCCGGTCTGATGAGTTTAAGCGCATATGCAGTTGAAATAGACGCCCCTGCTGCACAGCAACCCCTACCGCCATTAGCGACATCAACATTACCGGTGAGCGTTCATCCAAGCCTGCTGCAATCTTTAAGCACAAGGGCAATTGATCCGATCATTACGGGACCGGTGCCGGTTAAAAAATAATCTTCAAAAATTACGCATTAAAAAAGGCCGGAATTTCCGGCCTTTTTCTTGTTCTCTTTTATATTCAGGCAAGTGCGCCTTTAACGGCAGCAATGGCATTGGCTGCCTGTGAACCATCCGGCCCACCAGCCTGTGCCATATCAGGACGGCCACCGCCACCAGCACCACCAAGGGCAGCAGACGCAACACGAACCAGATCAACAGCGCTGAAGCGCGATACCAAATCTTCCGTGACACCAACCACCGCACTGGCCTTGTTACTTTCATCAATACCAATGAAAAGCACAACGCCGGAGCCAAGCTGCTTCTTACCATCATCAGCCAATGGTTTCAGATCGCGCGGTGCAACACCGGAAACAACCTTGCCCATGAAGTTCACGCCATTGACAACTTCATGTGCCGCAGCACCATCAGCGCTGTCACCAACAAGCGCCAGTTTTTTGCGCGCTTCAGTCAGTTCTTTTTCCAGTTTGCGGCGTTCGTCCATCAGGCTATTGACGCGCTCAAGTGCTTCAGACGGCGTTGTTTTCAATGCCGATGCGATCGCTTTAACGCGATCATCCTGCTCTTCCAGATAAAGACGCGCGGCCTCACCGGTCAGTGCTTCCATACGGCGTACACCGGCAGCAACAGCGCCTTCAGACACAACACGCACCAAACCAATATCACCGGTCTGGCGAACATGCGTACCACCGCAAAGTTCCAGCGAGTAAGTTTTACCGGCTTTATCGCCTTTTGTGGCGGTTCCCATGGAAACCACACGTACTTCATCACCGTATTTTTCACCGAAAAGCGCCATGGCTCCGGCTTCAATCGCATCATCAACCGCCATCAGACGGGTGTTGACCGGCGCGTTTTGCAAAATGATTTCATTGGCAATATTTTCAATCTTGCGCAATTCATCTTCGCTGATCGGCTTCGGATGGGAGAAGTCGAAACGCAGACGTTCAGGGGCAACGAGCGAGCCCTTCTGAGCGACATGGGTGCCGAGTGTTTCACGCAGTGCTTCATGCAGCAAATGCGTGGCCGAGTGGTTAGAGCGCATGCGCGAACGGCGCTCATGATCAACTACCAGTTCAACGGCATCACCGGTCTGAATTTTGCCTTCACGGATTGTCGCCTGATGTACAAAAACGCCATCAGCACGTTTCACCGTGTCAGTCACTTCAATCACAAAGCCATCGCCATAGATGAAACCGGCATCACCCTGCTGACCACCGGACTCCGCATAAAACGGTGTCTGGTTGACGATGATAGAAACGCTTTCGCCTGCAGTCGCGGCTTCAATCACGCCACCATCACGCACCAATGCGGTCACAACACCTTCTGCCTTCTCGGTATCATAACCGAGGAACTCAGTGGTGCCGACTTTGTCGCGTACCTGGAACCAGACTTTTTCAGTCGCAGCATCGCCCGAACCAGACCAGTTCGCACGGGCTTCGGCCTTCTGGCGTTCCATAGCAGCACTAAAACCATCAGTATCCACATTGATGCCGCGCTGACGCAAAGCATCCTGTGTCAGATCCAGCGGGAAGCCATAAGTGTCATAAAGCTTGAAAGCGGTTTCGCCATCAAGGCTCTGTCCTTCGCTCATATTTTCTGTTGCATCACTCAACAAGCCAAGGCCGCGTTCCAGCGTTTTGCGGAAACGGGTTTCTTCCAGCTTGAG
Source organism: Pseudomonadota bacterium (assembly GCA_023387715.1). GTDB lineage: Bacteria > Pseudomonadota > Alphaproteobacteria > Rhizobiales > Rhizobiaceae > Paenochrobactrum > Paenochrobactrum glaciei. Next base: position 2,289 of record JAEWHQ010000035.1, read on the forward strand.
TGTTTCAGAAATCAATGCTTCTGCACGCACCAGCTCCGGATAAGCCTGTCCCATCTCGCGTACCAATGTTGGCAGCAGGCGATACATCAGCGGATCACGGACACCAAGCAACTGCGCATGGCGCATTGCACGGCGCATGATGCGGCGCAGCACATAACCACGGCCTTCATTCGATGGCAGCACACCGTCGGCGATCAGGAAGCTGGCCGAGCGCAAATGATCGGCAATTACGCGGTGGCTTGCGCGCTGGCCGCCTTCTGCCTTCACACCGGTTGCTTCTTCAGAAGCGCGGATCAATGCTTTGAAAATATCGATGTCGTAATTGTCATGCACGCCCTGCAAGATCGCAGCGATGCGCTCCAAGCCCATACCGGTATCGATAGATGGGCGCGGCAACTCAATGCGCTCTTCCTTGGTAACCTGCTCGAACTGCATGAAAACAAGGTTCCAGATCTCGATGAAACGGTCGCCGTCTTCATCAGCTGATCCTGGAGGGCCACCCCAGATATGATCGCCGTGATCATAGAAGATTTCGGAACATGGGCCGCAAGGGCCTGTGTCACCCATTGCCCAGAAGTTATCATTGGTCGCGATACGAATGATACGATCATCGCTCAGGCCAGCAATTTTCTTCCAGAAATTCGCGGCATCATCATCCGTGTGATAAACGGTCACCAACAGCTTGTCTTTGTTAAGACCAAACTCTTTGGTGATCAGGTTCCACGCATGGGTGATAGCTTCTTCTTTGAAATAATCGCCGAATGAGAAATTGCCCAGCATTTCAAAGAATGTGTGGTGACGCGCAGTATAACCGACATTATCCAGATCATTGTGCTTGCCACCGGCACGCACGCATTTTTGCGATGTTGTGGCGCGGCTATAAGGACGTGTTTCCAGACCGGTAAACACGTTTTTAAACTGCACCATACCCGCATTGGTAAACATCAAAGTTGGGTCATTACGCGGAACCAACGGACTGGACGGCACGACTTCGTGACCGTTTTTGCGGAAATAATCGAGAAATGTAGATCTTATCTCGTTGACGCCACTCATGCTCCACCTTCGGGTTTTTCACCCTTCATTCAGACGCGATAACCGGCATAATGCTCATATTGCGTCAAATACATCCGAGACAATCAATATCTGTCTCACGTTAGAAATTATATAAGCCATTTCAATCAAAGAAAAAATCCTGACCGTCCTAAAACATCAGATAATGTTTCTGTTCCTCACATTTCAACATGTGCAGCTATTGCTGTCACATTATTTCCATGTGCTGTACCGGACACAAACGGCTTGAAAGGTGCTAAACTCACACGCATTTCAGGCATTGCACCCGCACAAAATGGCTTAAAGGTTAAGTGCTTTTAACGAGGTCTGTTATCTCTGTCCAGATCAACCAGCCCTGTGCAGACGCAGCTTTTACAAAGCTTGTGGCATTTTCACACATTCACCTGCCTTAATCAGCAAAACACAAGCATAGCCCTAAAAGAAAAAGCCCCTGTTCGGATGAACCGAACAGGGGCTTTATTCATATCACACGGCATGGAATGCCCGTATGATTACATTTCAGCAGCATCCGGCGTTTCATCATCCGGGCCAGTGCCTTCAAGGAATTTTTCAGCAATCAGACCGGCATTCTGGCGCAGTGCCAATTCAATCTCGTTTGCGACTTCCGGATTTTCACGCAAATAGGTTTTGGCATTTTCACGTCCCTGCCCTAAACGCTGTGAATTATAGGAGAACCACGCGCCCGATTTTTCAACGATACCGGCTTTAACACCCAGATCGACCAATTCACCAACCTTGGAGACACCGGCACCATACATGATGTCGAATTCAACCTGCTTGAACGGCGGTGCAAGCTTGTTCTTAACCACTTTCACGCGGGTCTGGTTACCAACGACTTCATCACGATCCTTAATCGCGCCAATACGGCGGATATCCAAACGGACGGATGCGTAGAATTTCAGCGCATTACCACCGGTTGTTGTTTCAGGTGAACCAAACATCACACCAATTTTCATACGAATCTGGTTGATGAAGATAACCATACAGTTGGAGCGGGAAATGGAAGCGGTGAGCTTACGCAGAGCCTGACTCATCAAACGAGCCTGAAGACCCGGCAATGAATCGCCCATATCACCTTCAATTTCCGCACGCGGCGTCAATGCAGCAACGGAGTCGATAACCAGCACATCAATTGCACCGGAGCGCACTAATGTGTCGGTAATTTCGAGTGCCTGTTCACCGGTATCGGGCTGCGAGATCAAAAGGCTTTCCAGATCAACACCCAGCTTGCGGGCATAAACCGGATCAAGCGCATGTTCAGCATCCACGAATGCGCACATACCGCCTTTTTTCTGAGCTTCTGCAATTGTGTGCAAAGCCAGCGTTGTCTTACCGGAACTTTCAGGCCCGTAAATTTCAACGATACGACCTTTTGGCAAACCGCCAACACCGAGCGCAATATCAAGCGACAATGAACCAGTCGGAACCGTTTCAATTTCCACAACTTCGCTTTGACCAAGCCGCATGATCGAGCCTTTACCGAACTGCCGTTCGATCTGGGATAGCGCTGCATCCAGAGCTTTTGTCTTGTCCACTGATTTTTCCTCAACGAGTCGCAATGAATTCTGAGACATTTATAACATCCTCTTGTGCCGCTTGTAGCCCGCTTTTAAGAGAGTTTCTAATTCTTTGTATCTGTTTTGTTCCAAAATTGCAATAACCATAAACCATTGATTATAAATTATTTTCAAAATTTGTTCTTCAAATGTTCAAGGCTCAGCCAAATATCAATAAAAACATCAACTTACTGGAATAGTAGCAAAACGGTAATTCGGCCGAAAGATTATGATTCGGCATAAATGCAAAAAAGCATGACACCCGAAACGAGCGCCATGCTTTTAATCTGATCAAAACAGCCGTCCATTCGGCGGCTATTTTTTATTTTACATCGCAGCTTTCAGCGGAGAAATTTCGATTTCCACGCGGCGGTTCTGCGCGCGGCCATCTGGTGTTGCATTGGAAGCAACAGGCTGCGAAGCACCATAACCAATGATTGCGAAGCGGCGCGGATCAATGCCCTGGCTGCCGAGATAGGTGCCGACAGAAGCAGCACGACGCTGTGAAAGCTGCTGGTTATGGCTGGCACTACCGGTCGAATCAGTGTGACCCTTGATATCAACCAAGGTCTGATTGAATTTGCGCAAGACAATCGCAACAGAGTTCAATGTTGGATAGAACTGACCTTTAACCGCATCCTGATCGGTATCGAAGGTGATGCTGGAAGGCATGTTGAGGATAATCCGGTCGCCGTTACGGGTGACGGAAACGCCGGTGCCTTGCAGCTGCGCACGCAGTTCTGATTCCTGACGATCCATATAGTTACCGATAGCACCGCCACCAAGCGCACCAATACCGGCACCGATCAGGACAGCATTACGCTGCGCACGGCTGGAACCGCCAACCATCAAGCCACCCAATGCACCAACAGCCGCACCAATTGCAGCGCCACCGGCTGTATTGGAGACTTTTTCCTGTCCCGTATAAGGGTCAGTGGTACAAGCGGAAAGGAAAGTTGCCGCAAGAGCAGCGATGGCCAGGTTCTTCAACATAAAAGATTATCCCTAAATGAGCGATTCTGAGCGTATAGTAATCCTGAATACGGCACGAATATGCACTTTATACGCATAAAGCCATTTTTCAAACCCTGCTTATTTATTCGCTCAATTTTTTAGATTTCTAGCCCAGACGCCCGCAATTTCTCAACTGTACCGAATACCGCTTTGCCATATCAGCAGTGCGCTTGGCACCATTTTTAGCCACTGCACTGTTGCGCCACACGCCACGCGAGTAGCCGCCATGACCGGAATGATAAGCCAGATAGAGATTATAGGCATCATTACGTGCAATACCGTTGGTTCTGTAGCTTTGATAATGATACCAGCCGATGAAATGGATAGCGTCATTAAAATTACTGCGCGAAGCACCACTACGACGGGTTTCACGGCGATAACGATCCCATGTGCCGTTCAAGGCTTGCGAAAAACCATAAGCCGTGGACTGGCGCTTCCATGGAATAAAGCCGAGCAATTTGGTTCTTGGTGGGCGTGCATAGGGACGGAAGCTTGATTCCGTATAGATCGTTGCCATCAAAACAGGGATCGGCACGCCAAATTCACGGGATGTTTTCTGTGCAGCACTATGCCAATTGTTGATCCAGCCATCACGCTGATCAAAAATAGCACAGGCATTATTCACCTGTTTTGGCGCACTAGCACATCCGGCCAGTATCAGAAGCGCGACGAGACACAAAATGCGCATCATTCAACCTTTCTACCATGCCCGTTTCATCTAGCAGTTTAGACCGGCATTTTTATAATCACCCTTTGATATGCAGCAAATTCAAAGGCTGACAATGTCCTGAATGCGTTCAAAAAGAGGCATCGTCAAAGATCATGAATGAACCGTAAATATTAACAGGCACTTTCCCGCAGGCTTAAGCGTGGCTCAAATTTGAAAACATGGTAAATAGTTAAATATCAAAACGCGTAAATACGCATAAAAAAAGCAGCCCCGAAAGACTGCTTTTAATAATGTCAGCGGCCTTTAAAATCAGCCTTCAATGCTTTTCAGCAAATCTACAACGCCTGCCTTGATAAAGGAAAGGCTTGCTTCATCGCTCAAACGACCGTCTGTAATTTTTTCATGCACAGCTGCCAGAACTGTCTGCGGACGCAGAACCTGACGCGCACCAATTGCCATCATCGCTTCGTTCAACTGTGCCTGCGCACGCACGCCGCCAGTGGCAGCCGGTGATGCAGTCATGGTGAAAACAGGCTTGCCAATCATGTGGGATTTGCCGTGTGGACGGGAAATCCAGTCCAGTGCGTTTTTCAGCACACCGCTCATGCCATAAATATATTCCGGTGAAGAAATAATCATACCATCAGCATCCGCAACAGCCTGACGCAGATCCTGCACAGCCTGTGGCGGCGTTGCGGTGTCTTCGTCCTGATTATAAAGCGGAACATTATTGAGCGGGAAAATCTGCAATTCAACATTCTGCGGCAGGTTTTCAGCAATGGTTTCTAAAATGATCGTATTGAAGGCATTTTTACGAATACTGCCTGAAATGCCAAGCAAACGAATAGTCTTTGTCATCATGCACCTTTGTAAAATTCATTGCAGAAAATGTTCAAAATCAGTTTTCTGCCAGTCGCCCCTGTCATACACAGTGGGGCACATGATGACAAATTATTTTAAACACTTTTAAATAAGCAAAATCATAAACTTACATGGGTTTCCTAAAAGTAACCGCATTAAATTTATGGCTTTTTATGCGTCCCGCGTTCTTGTCTTAAACGCTGCCAATAATCGAGACGCTTGCGC
>JAEWHQ010000077.1 GCA_023387715.1 Pseudomonadota bacterium
GATCATGACCAATCAATGAGGATGGGTAGCGGGTAAAAAGTGCAGGTTGTGCCGGACGTGGGCGACCTGTTTCTTCAATGTGGCTTGTATAGTTGAGACCAACGCAAAGGATTTTTTCAGGATTATCAATCGGGGGTGATAGGGTGACATCAGTCAGCGCAATGGCTTCGCCTTTGCCTGCAAGTTCTTGCACTGCATTCTCTTCAAGAACGGCGCGCAGATCGCTGAAGCGTTCTTTCAGAACCGCACCGGCATCAAGAACTATATCGCCTTCAACAGTGCCGTAGCTCTTTTGACCCGATTTGGTGGTGAATGAAACAAGACGCACAGGGATCTCCTTATAATTTGTGACGGGAGGTTGGTTTAAAAAGTTTTAAGCTGGCCAATTGGCGAGTAGGCCGGCCTCGGTTGTCTCGTAATGAGCTTTTAACAGCGCGACGGCGCGCGGCGTGTCATGCGCCAGAACTGCTTCAAGCAAATCGGCATGTTCGGTTTCGACATCACGTTTAGCGGCGCGTGTCATAGGAACGGAATACACGCGGTAAATCTCTGTTGCAGAGCTTAGTTTTTCGCAAATATCGATCAACGCAGGAATACCGCACCCTGAGAGCAATTTAGAATGGAAGGTGCGATGCGCATTGAACCACTCGGGATTAGGCACTTCAGGGTTTTCAAGTGTTCGGCGCGGGATACGTGTCATTATGTGGTGCGCTGAAATTACTTCTGTTTCCCATTTTAAACCGCCCCGTTCAATGGCCAGCTGAAGCGCCAAAGACTCATTATGGCAACGCAAAAGCGTCAGATCTTTAAGCTCGCTCCGTTCCAATTCTGGTATAGAAAAGCCTGAACCTGGTGTTGAGACGACAAGTCGATCCCCTGTGAGCAGGATCATAGCCTCACGCAAAACCGTCGTGCTTGCACCATATTCTTTGGCGAGAAGAGCAGGTCCGAGACGCATTCCTGGCTGGTAATGTCCATCGAATATGTTTTGACGGATTTGCTGATAAACATTCAGCGCTAAAGATTTTGCGTCAGCTTGTTTAGACATGGATATATGACCTTTGCAGCTATGTTGTATAGGGGACGCTTAACGAACCATTTGTGATGGAAGCCAACTAACAAGATCAGGGAAGACCATAATTAGGATGACAACCACGAGCGCCAGTGGCACAAAAAGCAATACACCTGAAAATACATCTTGTAGAGTGATCCGATGACCGATGTTGACGGTTGGATCTTGCGCCATGCGGTGGCCTACAAAGACAAGCATGCCGATCGGTGGGGTAAGAATACTGATTTCCGCCATCAATACGAGAAAGACACCAAACCACATCGGATCATAACCGGCGCTAACTACAATAGGCATAATAAGTGGCACAGTGAGCAGCATCATCGCGATTGCATCCATGAACATGCCAAGAAGCAGATAAAAGAGTACAAGCAGAGTGAAGAAAAGCACGGTGTTATCCGAAACTTGCTGCATATAACTCGAAAGTAGTTGCGCAGCACCCGTGACCGCTAGAAGGCGCGAGAGAATAGCTGCGCCAATGAGTAACATAAGTACCGAGCCAAGCGCACTGAGCGTGCCGCGTGAGGCTTCTTTTAGTGAGGTGAAAAAAGTGCGTTTGTCTTGCACGGCAAAACAATAAAGTGCTGCACCCATTGCGCCAATTGAAGCACACTCGGTAACTGTCAGAAGACCAAGCCCCATACCGCCGAAAGTAGCGATGATAAGTACAGGAACCGGCCAGGCAGAGCATACAATGCGCATTTTTTCGATAGGTGAAAGCTGGTCCTCTTGAGGACTTTCCTGATCCTTTTGAGTGCGTTTACCTTTTCCTACCCAATGTGGAAGTACCAAAGCTATAATGGCAACTGTGAGTACATAAGCAACTGTGAGCATAAGGCCGGGAATTGTGCCTGCAAGAAGTTGCGGACCTACAGGAACCTCTGCAAAACCGGCAAAGATTACCATCATAATGCTTGGTGGGATCAACTGGCCAATAGTACCTGCACTGAGTACAGCACCCATGGCAAGGCGTTTATCATAGCCTTGTTGAAGCATTTCAGCGATAGCAATGCGGCCAAGAGCATAAACGCAGCCCACAGTGGAACCGCTAATTGCACCAAGTCCAGCACCAGCAAGGTTAGTTGTGGCAGCAAGGTTACCCGGTAACCAGAAAAATAAAATTCGTGCTGCGGCAAAGAGCTTGGTCGTGATACCGGAATACCAAAGCATCAGTCCCATAAATATGAACATCGGCAGCACCACGTAAGTGGAACTAGAGGCAGTACTGTAGGGCATTTGCGCAAGGGTCGTTTCTAGAGCGCGCGTACCCATCAATGCATAGAGGCCAACCGCTCCTGAAAGCGCCATTGCTAGCCCTACCATCATGCCAAGTGCCATTAAGGAGAACATTAATCCCAGAACTGCAATGGCGTAAAAAGGACGAGGAATGTCCAGGAAAAACAAAACACCAAAGCAAAGGCCGATCACTGTGGTGATCAAAACTGTACTGACACGATGCCACGGATGAGGCGCTTGCACAGCGTTGTCTTTGTGCGAAATAGAGATATTAGTCATTAGCGGCCTCCGTCGTGTCGCTGGAAAGTTCTTCAGCGCCACCAGCTTTGAGGATTGTGTAAAGACGTAAGGCAATTACACAGGCAAAACTTAAAAAACCAATGGCAGCAACAAAACGCACGGGCCAAGTAATAATTTTAAAAGCACCAGCATATTCGCCGTCTTGGTAACTTTCAATGGCCACTTCGAGCCCAATCCAAGACATTTGCAGCAAGAAAAATGCTGCACAGCATCCCACAATCACCTCAGCAATGAGACGTGATTTAGAGCCTAACACTTCAGTCAATATGGTGACACGCACATGCTCATTCTTTAGAGCAGCCCACCAGATTCCTACAAAAGTCATTGGCACCATCAACCAATGCTCAGTCACCTCCATCACACCTGGAATTGGTTTATTAAAGATATTTCGCGACAAAACATCCGAAAAAATTAGCAAAATAAGAGCAATAATACAGAAGGTGCCGAGACCGACAAACACTGTCTTGCCCAAGCGCCAACGCACAATTTGAGGGCGTGTAGTTAAAGTTTTCATGGGGACTCACAAAAAGAAGGAGAAAGAGGGAACGCCAAACAAACGCACCCTCAGCGAGCAGTGGTCGCCATTATTTTTGTTTGTTTGCGTAAGGCAGAACGATTTCGTTCAAAATGATCTCTTTCAACGGTGCAAAATCAGGCATTTGACCATTTTGCGAGATGAAGGAGCTCCAAGAGTCGTAGTCTCCGCCAAAGCCAAGATCTTTTTCAAGACGAGCTTGCCATTTCTGACGCGTTTGCTCGAGACGATTCACCTGATCGGCGGCATCTTTCACATCAGCAGGTGCTTTATGTGCAGCCTCTGCGCGAACAGCGTCATGGTAGCTTTGTACTTTTTGCATCACCTCAGCATCGGGTATTGTATAAGTGACACCATTTTTAGTGCTGGTAACAGCGGTGGTATATTGCTGCGTAAGCGCCGTTTGAAGCAGTTCAGCAGCATAAGCCGCAGTTTCATCCCAGATAATGTCTTTCACATCTTCAGGGAAAGAATCCCAAGTGTCTTTATTAAAACCGTAAAGCGCTTGTGAATAAGCAGTCAGACCAATGCCGAGGTTAAAATATTTTCCGTGGTCAAACACACCGTTGGCACCTGCATCGGCGATATGCCCCATCCAGCAATCAATGACACCAGATTGAAAGGCTTGATACACTTCTGTGATTGGCAATGAAACGGGTGTAAGGCCAAGGTTTTGAGCTTCTCCAGTCCAAGTCGAACCGGCAACACGGCTGCGTTTGCCTGCCATATCCGCGAGAGTTTCGTTGTTGCTCTTACAGAGTAGGCCATAAGCGCCACTGATTGAGAAAGACGGCATCACCGGCTGAATTCCAGCTTGGGTAAACTGATTAGTGTGCGCTTCAAGCCCAGTTGTCCATTCGAAATGCGAGAGTGCAGTCGTTGCAAATTCGAGGATAGGGTTTTGGTTGGTCGGTATGGCGAGACTGCCTTGCCATTCATCAACCGAAAACTTAGCAGGCTCATAGGAAGGCAGCACGAAGCCGAAGTCAAAGAGACCAGCTCCCAGCGCCGAGGTCATTTCTTTGGTGGGAACCAGACTGCCAGCATAAAAATACTCAAACGTGATCTTACCTTCTGTACGGGCTTCGATACGTGCGGTGTAAGCTTCCATCGGCGTCGTAAACCAGTTGTCTGGCCCGTATAGTGATGCGACGCGCAATTTCATTGGCTTCATATCAGCCAGTGTGCCTGCAACCGCAGGCAGAGCCGTAGCCGAAAGCAAGATAGCCATAAGACCGAAAGTATTTAATTTCACAGGTGATCCCTCCCTAAACGAACCATATGCAAGAGTTTGCCGGCCCCCGACCTGCAAACGATTCTATATATACATATATATTATCATTTTAAAATAGATTATTTATACAAAAATATATTTTTGTCGATTTAGCAGCATTCGTCATTATATTCTGAGGTTAATAGAACGTTACAGACTCGTCCTATGCCGGTCTTGATACCAATTAGAAAAGGCTGTAGCTGAAAGGGAAACTATCACTGAATGCTACCGTACGAAGGGTGAATAGCGCATCATCGAGTTGCGGTATCGGCTCAGCAGAAACCAACTAGATTACCAAACATTCAGCATGGATAACAAAGCTTGAAGTGGCTATGAATGCTGCTATTTAGATGCCTGTTCGTAACCTGCTGCTCACAGGTGGCATTTCTACTCCGCGAGTAAGAGCAGCCTGCCGCTCCTCCCGCCACCAAAACGTGGCGCGCGTAAGCCGTCATAAGCTTTGGTATAAATGCACCAACTGAAACAGCTGGTCGTCTCGAACTAATGAGCTTCATCTCTGACGACTTACGTATCAGCTTTCGTTGTCGTGATGCATCCACCTTGTCTCTTATATCTGCAGCACTTGGTGAAACCGATGCCTATCTGACTTTAGGTGACATGCGACATGGGATGTCACGGCGCGATTGCTATTCTCAGCATTGCGCATACAATTGATTGTGACAAAAGATATATCATATAAAAAATAAAAAACTCTATTGGTTTATATTAATAGGCAATATCCATTAAAAGGATATTGCCTATTTTCCAATAAATAGAAATAAAATTAAATATCTTATCCCAACGAAAGATACATGTATTTTCTAAAGAACATTCCCATACGTTAATTCCTCATATGTCCTGTTGTTTAAGCGATAACATCATCTATTGCTTTCGCTAGCGTAGACACTAAAAAATCAATTTCATCATTCGTAATAATATAATGCGGAGCGATCAGTATGTGATCTCCAATTTGTCCATCAATTGTACCTCCGCCAGGATAAATCAATAATCCATGCTCCATAGCTCTCCGCTTGATAGCGGCATTTAATTGTCGCCTTGGCTCAAACGCTTTTTTATCTGCTCGATTTTCCACCAGCTCCAATCCAACAAACAAGCCGCGCCCCCTGATATCCCCGACATGCGGATGCTGGCCTAATCTTGCTTCCAGCTGTTGACGCAGTAATGTACCCTGCCTTGCAGAGGCTTCAATCAAAGCGTCTTTCACAACTACTTTCTGAACAGCAAGAGCTGCTGCACATGCAACCGGATGCCCGACAAATGTATGACCATGCACAAAAGCACCAGTACCGTCGCAGAAACTATCAAATATTTCCTGTCGGCACAGAACTGCGCCAAGCGGCACATAACCAGCGCCCAATCCTTTAGCAATAATAAGAATATCCGGAACGATGCCCTCTTGTGTGAAAGCGTGCAGAGTACCTGTACGCCCCATTCCACACATAACTTCATCTAGTATGAGAATAACCCCATGACGATCACAAATCTCGCGAATAGATTTAAAATATCCCGCTTCAGCAGCCACACAACCGAGCGTTGCCCCCACAACAGTTTCAGCGATAAAACAAGAAACATTCTGTGGTCCGAGACGTAAAATCTCTTCTTCTAGCTGTGCGGCCATACGTTGTCCGTACTCAGCAGGGCTTTCATCAACTCTAGCGCCGCGATACAAATAACATGGATCTATGTGCGATGTGCCCGGGAGCATTAACGCGCCATAGGTTGCCCTCCGCCACATATTGCCACCAGAAGAAAGGGCTCCTAAAGTATTACCATGATATGATTGTCGCCTCGCAATAATATGCGTACGGTTTGGTTCCCCGCGCTCACGGTGACAACTATGTGCCATCTTCAAGGCTGTTTCGACCGCCTCTGACCCATCACAAGTGAAATAGGTTTTAGTCAACTGGTAATCAGTACTTGCACATAGAAACTCTGCAAGCTCCTCTGCGGCACTCGTGGTAAAAAAGCTTGTATGCGCGTAAGCAAGTTTTTCAGCCTGCTCCTTTATCGCTTCAATCACTTCTGCATTACCATGACCAATACATGAAACAGCAGCTCCGCCACAAGCATCCAAATAGGCGTTACCTTTTTTGTCATATATGGTGGACGCAGCGGCATGACTTGCCATTAATGGAGTACTTTTCGCAGAACGGTGAAAAACATAGCTCATAGAAATGTTCCTATTCAAATTTCTGTTTCAGCCGCTGCTACGGCCTTTTGTGTCGTCGCAAAACGCTGCGGGTTCAACCCAGCAATATCTGTTACTGTTGAGCCCGTAGTGATCAGTTCACTCAGCACAGCACCAATACCCGGAGCCATCTGAAAACCGTGACCGGAAAAACCAAAGGCATGATAAAGATGTTTCCGCTGACGTGATGCGCCTACAATCGGCAAACCATCTTCACAATTGCCCTCTACGCCTGTCCATGAGCGAATAATAGAAGCGTTGCCCAACACAGGTATAACTTCAGCCGCAAGCCCGACCGTCTGCGCAAAAATCTTTTCACTAGGCCAACTGTAAAGTCCGCTCGAGCTAACTGTCCCTCGCCCTCCACCAAAAATCACATTACCACGAGGAATCTGGCGCAAATACAATCCACCACTCACCATCCCTAATGCAGGATGGATAAAATAAGGAAGCGGTTCGCTTACAAACATTTGAGGAGCTACCGGATGTACAGGAACATCATCGCCATATTGTGCAGCAATTTTTAGCCCCCATGCACCAGCTGCATTAATCAGTTTAGATGTCTGAATGAGTAATCCAGAAGAAAGCTTAATTTCAAAGCCATCAAACCTGTCTTCAATCTCAAGAGCCGCATGGCCTTCAAGGATGGTAACACCCTCTGCACGTGCTTGGCGCGCAAATGCTGGCGCTGCCAGACGCGGATTTGCATGACCATCAACCGGACAATAAGACGCTCCATAAATATTATTTGCCAACCACGGGAATCGCGTTTGCAAATGCTTCTGGCTCAATAACTCAACTTCAATTCCATACTGGTTTCCAAAACTCCGCCATTGCTCAAGCGAAGCCATTTCAGCTTCTGTACGGGCAACTTTTAGATGTCCGGTTGCCATAAACTCACAGTCTTCGCCTACTTGCTCAGCCATGTTGTGCCATATTTCTAATGAACGCAGTGCTATTGGTAACTCCAGCGCGTTCCGACCATGGCAGCGAACCCCACCAAAATTCACACCACTGGCATGCGCTGCAACCTTATCCCGCTCAACAAGGACAACTGATAATCCAGCTCGTTTCAGATGCAGAGCAGCAGAGCAACCAACTAACCCACCACCAACAATACAAATATCAGACTGTAAAACTTCGCTCACAGCGTAGCCTTCTTTGAAAAAGATGCCATGGCAATAGGTTTTAAAGGTATTTGCCCCCTGAAACGTCCCACATTTTCAATATGCCCACCCGTTTCATGCGCTAAAATTTCAATAGCAGCGCTTCCACAAACCCGTCCCTGGCATCGCCCCATTCCGCAACGTGTTATTGCTTTCAGTTTATTGATTTCAGTAATATCCCACTGCTTTACAGCTGCACGGACATCACCAATAGTGACATTTTCACAACGGCACAAAATGGTATCATCAGGGAGCTGAACAACATTACTCGCTGGATAATGAAAAGCTCGTTCCAAACCTGAGCGAAAAGCTTCGACACGTTTCATT
>JAEWHQ010000092.1 GCA_023387715.1 Pseudomonadota bacterium
CTGTCACCCGTGGCTTAGAATGGTATTTCCGCATGGAGCGCGCTGATAGTTTGCAGCTCGTTTGCCGTGATGTTTACGAACAATTTGAACCATTGCGAGATGAGTGGGAAAAGCGCCACCGCGCAAAAGTTCTTTATTGGACAAACTGGAACTACGCGCCGCTGGTGATGCGCGACCCGATCAACTCCATTGATGATATCAAGGGCAAGAAAATTCGCGGGTATGGCATCGCCACGGATGTGATTGAGCGCCTTGGCGGCATTGCCGTGCCAATGGCGGCACCCGATGTTTATCAGGCACTTGAGCGTGGCGTGCTTGATGGCGTTTACGGTTTCGACTTTGTTACCGCCGTTGCTTATAAGCTGCACGAAGTTGCACCAAACTTCTATGACATTGGTGACGGGCCTCATGCTCCGGCAACAACTGTCATGAATATTGACGTTTGGAACGGCCTCCCGCCTGAAGTTCAAAAGGTTGCCACCGAACTGGCTGATGAGCTTTACGCCGGTAAATTTACTGAAATTTACGACAAAGTACTGCTCGACTATGTGAAAAAAGTAACTGCTGAAGGCGGCAAACTCCACACATTGTCGGATGAAGAAAAAGCACGTGCAAAAGCTTTGGTACAACCAGCCGAAGTGGAAGCATGGGTGGACACAGTGGCTAAGCCCGCAGGCATTGATGGTGCTGCCATGCAAAAACTTATTGATGCAGCTATCGAAAAACACGCGCCACAAGGCAAAATGCTGCGTCCTTATGAGATTGCTCAAGCTCTGAAATAATTAGACTGCTTTATGTCGCCGGTAATAGGGCTCTATATCCGGCGACCGCTTCCGGGAGGGAATGCGGATGATCAAGCTACATCGTTTAATAAATCGTCTTACCGACGTTACCGGCTGGATAGCGCTTGGCTTTCTGGCCTTTATGATGTTCGGCATTACGCTTGATGTGGTACTGCGTGCTTTAACAGGAAAACCTGTACCCGGCCTTTTCGAAATGTCGGAAATGTCGATGGTCATGGTTGTTTTCATGGGACTTGGTTGGGCGCAAAGTGACGACGCCCATATCAGAGTAACCATGCTGACGGATAAATTCAGCCCGACATGGCAGCGCCTTGCGACAATGCTTGCATGGCTTTTAGCAGCGCTTGCTCTTCTGATGCTGGCCTATCCGTCAACACTTGAAGCAATCTACTCTTTTTCCATCCGTGAGTTCCGCTGGGGATATTTTCAGGTTCCTATCTGGTGGGCAAAAATCGCTGTAGCGATCGGCCTTTGGCTGGCAGTGGCACAAACGCTTCTACATGCTTTGCTGGTTTTGACGGGGCGTGATCCGCACCGTCAGCTGCCAGAAGCCACCGCCAATCAGCTTTTGTAAAGCCAAGGCCTGCATATTTAAAGTTGGCTCTCGTGCTGACTAATCAGAACGGAATTTATCAATGGATACAACCTTAGTCGCAACAATTGCCGTTGCAATGATCTTTGTATTGATGGCGATTGGCACACCGGTTTTTGCAGCGCTTGCGCTCTCGGGTGCCTTAGGCATTGTCATGATTGAAGATCTGCCATTTTTGCTTAATCGTCTGAAATCCTTCTCATTTACTCAGTCGGCTTCTTACACGCTCACCGTAATACCGCTCTTCATCCTGATGGGTGCATTTGCTCATCATGCTCAGGTCGGCAAACGATTATTTAGCGTTGCCAATAAATGGGTCGGCCATCTGCCCGGTGGTTTGGCGATGGCTGGTATTCTCACCAGTGCCGGATTTGCTTGCACCTCCGGCTCCAGTGTTGCAACAGCTGCAACTGTGGGCGCTGTTGCTATCCCGGAAATGAAAAAAGCAGGTTACGACCCGCGCCTTGCAGCCGGTAGTGTTGCCGCAGGTGGCGTTCTTGGCGTTTTGATCCCGCCTAGCGTTTTGCTGATTTTCTATGCTGCATTGACCGAAGTATCTGCGGGTAAAATGCTGATTGCCGGTTTTGTGCCAGGTATTCTGACCACCGTTGTTTTCATGATTGGTGTCAGCATTATCGGCCGCACCGGTATGAACCAAGCAGCACGCGTACCGGCAACACCTTGGGGCGAGCGTATCCGCGGCACCACAGAAGCGTGGCAGGTGTTAGTCCTGTTTATCGTCGTGCTAGGTTGAACTTATTTAGGTATTGTCACTCCTACAGAAGCCGGTGCCATTGGTGCAATTGCAGCTTTTCTCATGCTGCTGGCACATCGCTCTAAAAACTTGCGCGGCGAACTGATCGAAAGTTTCCGCTCTACATCCGCCACCACCGTAATGATCCTGTTTACCATGATCGGTGCAGGTATTTTCAGTTATTTTCTGACCCTCATCCAACTGCCGCATGCGATTGCCAATTTTGTAGTTGCAAGTGATATTCCTCCTTATGCAGTCATCGCACTTTTGCTGCTCGTTTACATCCCGCTTGGCATGTTCCTTGATGCTTTCTCGATGATGGTGATCACACTGCCAATCATGTTCCCGACTGTGGTGCAGCTTGGTTTTGATCCGATCTGGTTCGGTATTCTCAGCGTCAAAATGTGCGAAATCGGCCTCATTACACCGCCGGTTGGGCTGAACTGTTTTGTGATTGCGGGTATCGACCGTGAAACTTCGCTTGGCGATGTTTTCAAAGGCTCCTTCTGGTTTGTTTTGATGGAACTCTTCACGATCATTCTGCTGTTCTGCTTCCCGATCATCGTGACATGGCTGCCAGACACAATGATGGGGCGCTAAAATGACTACAAATGAAATTAATGGTGTTGCACTGGTAACGGGCGGCGGCTCAGGCATTGGTCGTGCCAGCGCATTACAGCTTGCAGCCAAAGGCGCTTCTGTCGTCGTCGCCGACCTCAACCAGCAAGGCATTGACGAAACCGTCGCACTTATTCAGGCACAAGGCCATGAAGCACTCGGCATTAAGCTCGATGTTTCTGACCCGCAATCAGTGGAAAACGCTTTCACACAAACCAATGATTGGCGCGGCAGTTGCGATATTCTGG
Source organism: Pseudomonadota bacterium (assembly GCA_023387715.1). Taxonomy (GTDB): domain Bacteria; phylum Pseudomonadota; class Alphaproteobacteria; order Rhizobiales; family Rhizobiaceae; genus Paenochrobactrum; species Paenochrobactrum glaciei. Next base: position 3,016 of record JAEWHQ010000092.1, read on the forward strand.
TCAATTGCGCCGGTATTTTGGTGGTGCAGCCACTTCTCGACTTTCCGCTTGATGCGTGGAACCGTTTAATGGCTATCAACCTGACCGGCACATTTTTATGTTCGCAACGTGCAGCCCGTGACATGGTCAAAAAACACTATGGCCGCATCATCAATATGGCATCGATAAGTGGCAGTCGAGCCGGTGTCGGGCGTGTGGCCTATGGCACTTCCAAAGCTGCCATTTCCGGCCTCACTCGCCAGTTAGCACTGGAACTCGGAGCTTATGGCATCACCGCCAATGCAATTGCGCCGGGTGCGATTGTGACGGCCATGACTGAAGCCGCTTATACGGATGAAACGCGTGCCAAGCTACTGCCGATGATCCCTGCTGGTCATTTAGGTGAGACAGACGATATTGCGTCAGCAGTTTGTTATCTCGCCTCTCCGCAAGCTAAATATGTCAACGGTCATACACTTGCAGTTGATGGCGGATACCTTGCCTCCGGCATGACCCAAACCGGTAATTTAGAGCTAAAACAATAGATTGAACATCGGCTAGACAAACAAAAGGGGGATTAAATCCCCCTTTTTTATTTACCAAATTTGGTGTGAAATATTTTTCACAACCGTATAATGAGACAAACCTTCCGTGCCACCCTCACGACCATAGCCGCTATCTTTAACACCACCAAAAGGTGTCTCCGGCAAAGATGCCTCCAGCGTATTGATCGAGAAATTACCGGCTTCAATGCCTTCACTCAGATAATGCACGTTTTTCGCGCAATGCGTGAAAGTATAAGACGCCAAACCAAATGGCAGAGAGTTTGCTTTTTCAAGCGCTTCTTCAACAGAAGAAACACGGTTGATCAGCGCTAGCGGGCCAAATGGCTCTTCCGATAAAACACGCGCATCATCAGGCACATCGGCAAGCACAGTCACAGGGAAGAAATAACCGCGATTACCAAGACGTTCACCACCTGTGAGAACACGGGCACCTTTTGCCTTAGCGTCATTGACCAAAGTTTCGAGCGCTTCAATAC
>JAEWHQ010000169.1 GCA_023387715.1 Pseudomonadota bacterium
GCCGCTAGCAGCGCCGCCGCCCTCGTTGTTCGCCTTATAGGGCAACCAATCTAAAACTGTCAACGACAATCTCACAAAAAATACAAAATTCTTTTCAACAGGGAAAAACAACAAAATTAACCAAAACGAAACCTAAAAACAGAACCAAGAAAGGAATCGAAAACACCCTTTAATTATCCCCAATTAGTAGGGGAAGCCCCACTCTATATATAAAGGGCTTGTACCGGACGCTTATTGCTCCTAATCCTGAAATTGCGGGTATTATAAGGGAGTCCAGTACAATGCTAACAAAAAAAGGGAAATATGGCCTGAAAGCCATGATCCATCTGGCCACTTCGGAACAGGAAACTCTGGTATCGGTTGGGGAGATTGCCACCAAACATCAGATCCCGCGCAAATTTCTGGATAATATACTGACAGAACTGCGCAATGCCGGCTTTGTAAACAGCCGAAAAGGCAAAGGCGGCGGCTTTTGTCTTGCCCGTCCGGCCAGTGAAATTCACATCGGCAATATTATACGTGTGCTTGATGGAGCGCTTGCGCCAATTTCCTGCGCCAGCAAAACTGATTATCGCCCTTGCGACGATTGCAATGAAGAATTTTGTGAAGTGCGCCACGTCATGCTCGACGTGCGCAAGGCGATTGCCGATGTTCTCGACAACCGCACTTTAGAACAAAGCGCCAATCCGGCGATTGCAGCACTTCTTAATTAAGACATTTATTCAGCGAAGCGGCCAGATCGCGCAACAAATTCAGATAAAGATCTGGCCCATCTTTTAATTCTGCTCCCAAAGGATCTAAAACGCCGGTCTTTGCGGATGTGCCATCGATCACTGTTTGCACCAAACGCGACTCGAATTGCGGCTCTGAAAATACGCAAACCGCATTAAGACTGGCAATTTTGTCGTGTATCTCTTTTATACGGGCTGCCCCCGGCGCATTTTCCGGACTGACAGTGATTGAACCAACCGTATTCAAGCCATAGCGCTTTTCAAAATACTGATATGCATCATGGAACACGACAAACGGCTTGCCTTTTACAGGCACCAGCTCATCCTTCAGCTCTTTATCCAATTTTGCGATACGCTCTTTATAACTATCCGCATTGGCATGATATGTTTTTGCATTGGCCGGGTCTGCTTCACTTAAAACATTGGCGATTTCCTCAACCATTGTTTCACCATTGGTGGGATCAAGCCAGATATGTGCGTCATGGCCATGCTCATGAGAATGACCGTGATTATGATCGTGCCCGCCGTCACCATGGTCGTGACCTTCAAAAGCGCCGCCCTCACGGAAACCATAAGTGGTCAGACCACTCACCTCACCCAGCATGATTTGCTCAGCTTTAGTGCCAAGCGTTTCCAATGGTTTGCTTAAGAACATTTCCATAGAAGGCCCTGTCCAGAAAATAAGCTTGGCATTTTCCAGCATATTAGCATCTGACGGCTTCAAACTATAAGTATGACCGGAGCCGGCACCTTTCACGATCAGTTGTGGCTCAGCCACATCTTTCATCACAGCAGAAACCAGTGAATGCAGAGGCTTGATTGAAACGACAACATCCGTATCGGTTAAGGCATAACTTGGCTGTACGGCTAAAGCAGTACCGGCACACAAAACCGATGCCATTAAAAATTTACCCATAAATTTCATAATAAACCTCTTGAAAAGACATGACTCACATCACTAATTGCGGTATGTAATTGTATAACAATTGAATGTAATGCTATAACGTCACGAATTGCAACGCGCAAGCTATTTTCGGAAATATTTTATGCCCCATACCCGCCCGACCACAGATACCGGCTCCATAAAGCCCGCAAACCCGCCTTTGATCGAACTCAAAGATGCAGGCGTTTTTCGTGACGGCCGCTGGCTGGTGCGTAATATTAATCTGACAGTCAGCGCCGGTGAGATTGTAACGCTGATCGGCCCCAATGGTTCGGGCAAAAGCACCACGGCAAAAATGGCCTTGCATATTACCAAGCCGGACGAAGGCTCGGTTACACACCAGCCTGATCTGCGCATTGGTTATGTGCCGCAAAAGCTCAATCTTGACCGCACCTTACCTTTATCGGTTGAGCGCCTGATGACCCTCACCGCGAAGGTCAGCAAAGCAGATATTCTTAAAGCACTGGAACGTGTCGGCATTGCCCATCTCTTAAAAGCGCAAATCGCCAATCTCTCCGGCGGCGAATTACAACGCGCCTTAATTGCGCGCGCTATTGCCCGAAACCCGAACCTTTTAGTGTTGGACGAACCGGTGCAAGGCGTGGACTTTAATGGTGAGGCTGTTCTTTATCAACTTATCCAGAAGGTACGTGATGAAACCGGTTGTGCGGTTTTGCTGATCAGCCATGATCTGCATCTTGTTATGTCTGCAACGGATCGTGTTTTCTGCCTTAACGGGCATATTTGCTGTAGCGGAACACCGGAAGAAGTCAGTGCGAGCCCTGATTATATGCGCCTGTTTGGCGCGCGTGCCGCTTTGCCTTTAAGTGTCTATCAACACAAACATGACCACACGCATCTGGCCGATGGTCGTGTTTTACATTCTGACGGTACGATTACCGATCACTGCCACCATGAAGACGGGCATCACAATCACGAAGGTCAGCATCATGCTTGATGATTTTTTCACCCGCGCTCTCATTGCCGGCATCGGACTTGCTGTTACCACCGGCCCGCTTGGTTGCTTTATCATCTGGCGACGGATGGCTTATTTTGGCGATACCATGTCCCATTCCGCCCTGCTTGGGGTGGCGCTCGCCTTGTTTTTCAACATCAACATGATTGTCGGTGTTTTTGTTGTAGCGCTTTCCATCTCTGCCGTTTTGCTGCTGTTGCAACGCAAACAGAGTCTGTCGTCCGATTCTCTTTTGGGGATACTTTCCCACTCCACGCTGGCACTCGGCATGGTGATGGTTGCCTTTATGACATGGGTGCGTGTTGACCTGATGTCTTTTCTCTTTGGCGATATTCTATCGGTCTCCAGAATGGACATATTGCTGATTTATGGTGGCGGCGCTGTTGTGCTTGCTATTCTGGCATTTCTCTGGCGCCCATTGCTGGCTTCAACCGTCAATGAAGATCTGGCTCGCGCAGAAGGCATGAACCCTGATCTGTCGCAAGCCGTTTTCATGATTCTGCTTGCTGTGGTGATTGCAATTGCGATGAAAATAGTCGGCATCCTGTTGATTACCGCCATGTTGATTATTCCGGCAGCGACGGCACGCCGCTTCGCGACAACCCCTGAAAAAATGGCCATCATTGCATCACTCGTCGGATCACTGGCTGTTACCGGCGGGCTTTTCGGCTCGCTCCATTATGATACACCATCCGGCCCGTCGATCGTGGTGGCGGCATTTGGCATTTTCATGCTAAGCCTGCTATCATTAAACAAAAGAATGCTGAAACGGATATAAAACAATGAGTGCACATCATCATCACGCTGCAACCGAGCTGACGCGCAATCAATCTCTTGTTTTTGACGTTCTCAGCAAAGCGGAAGGCCCGCTCAGTGCTTATACGATTTTAGATCAGCTGCGCGACGAAGGCATTCGCGCACCGCTGCAAATTTATCGTGCGCTGGATAAACTACTGGAATATGGCATGGTGCACCGCGTGGAAAGCCTCAATGCTTTTGTCGCTTGTGCCGATCCGCACTGCTCCGCCCACGGCATCACCGCTTTTGCTATTTGTGAAAAATGCGGCCAAGTGGATGAATTTGCCGATCCGCTTATTGAAGACCGCGTACGCCAATGGGGCGCGCAGCATGGCTTTAAGCCAAGCAAAACCACTTTGGAACTGCGCGGTCTTTGCGCACAATGTCAGGCCGCGGCCTGATATAAAAAGAGCGGTTGTGTCCATCACAAACCGCTCTTTGAAGTCTGATTTTATGTCAGATGTGACACTTCCGGCTCTTTAATAATGCCTAAAGTCAAAGCCGCCGCAACCGCTGCCGTGCGGTTGGAACAACCAAGTTTAATCTTGGCATTTTGCAAATAAGTCACCACCGTCCAACGGGCGATAGATAAAATCTCGGCAATCTCACCATCAGTTTTGCCGATTGCAGCCCATGTCAGACACTCAATCTCACGCGCCGTCAGCAGTGCTGCTTGCGATGTTTGTGAAATCCCCTGCCCTGCCAAAGCCAAATGCAATTCCTTGCTGGCTTTTAATAAGGATGGGCGCATACGATTGATAAACGTGCAGCGGTCTTCCTCGCCTTCATCAAATGAAAACAACGAACAACCCGCAATGCCATTGGCATATTGCGCCGACACCGCCAGAAAAAGCGTACCAGCGCCATGTTTGGTCGCATCATTATACATCGCGGCTATGGCCGGATTATCGTAATGCTGCCCGCCCAGATCAAGCAGCAGTTCGCAATCTCCCGTCGTGACCACAGGAATATTGTCATTAAACAATGGATCAATGGCAAAATAGTTTTTTGCCGAATAACGCTCCACCCATTTGGACGGCATTGTAATGGCAACGGTTATATCGCTATCGGCGATTTTTGTACCCTCAAATCCGCAATTACAAAAAGCATGCAGAATATGTTTGCAGTCGATTTCCTGTTTAACGCGCTGAAGCTCAGTTAAAATATCGCCTTTGAACGTCTGCCCAAAAAATGTTTCTTTGAAATTCGGAAAGTGAATTAAATCATATTTCATCATAATTATCCTTGCTTAAAGCAGCATATAATCTGAACCATGATCGCTCAGGAGCAGACCACTGCCACTTCACTCGGCCAAACGCCTGGGAGGATGGACGGAGCCCTAAAGGCATAAATTTTTGTCAGTTAGCAACACTTTAGATAAGCAACAGCTAAAATAACATGCGTTTTATGACTTAAAATGAATAATTTGAAAAGAAAAAATAAAGCAGGAAACAGTTTTTAAAATAAAAACTGAATATTTTCATAAAACCTGAAAATAGCTATCAAGTACTTATAGCAATATCCATAGCACTTTATTGCTCCCAATTAATTGGCACTACTTGAGACAGACTTAAAAATCAGCGCGGGGCATAACCACGATAAAATAAATCAACAGCACTTTGGACATTACGCTCAATGCGCTGAAAAACTTCTTCCTCGCTCAAAACACCAAACAGACGCGGCCGGTAAAGACCGGCAAAATACAAATCCACCAATTGAAAAGCTGCCAATTGCGTATCCGGAATTTCCAATTCCTTGCGCGCGACCAACTGATCCAGAAAACCGGCCATTCTTTGCAGCATATGTTTAGGGCCACTGCGATAAAAGCCACTGGTCACATCCGGATTACGGTCACGGATGCCAAGCACAATCCGCTGTGCGCTGACAGCAGATTCAGCGAGAAAGCGCTGCGAAATCTGCATA